>NZ_JBHYUU010000238.1:0-10483 GCF_042749955.1 Kitasatospora sp. NPDC059462
GCCCCTACCTGCGCCCGTTGCCCCACCCGCTGCCCCGGCCGCGCCCGGGGCCGCTCCCGGAGGCCGGCGGGCGGGCGGCGTTCCCCGGCCACCGGCGGGCCCGCTCCCGGCCGCGGGCGCTGGCCGCCGGGGTGGTGCTCGGCGGGATCACCGCCTGCGGCTTCGCCTTCACCGAGAACGCGCTCTACCTGGGGCGGGCGTTCACCGACGACCAGCAGCAGCGGCTGGACAGCATCGGCCTCGGCGAGCCGCCGAGCCTGCGGGACTTCGACGGCACCGTGCAGACCTTCGTCCTGCGCGGGCTGCTCTCGCCGTTCGCCCACCCGCTGTTCACCGCGCTGACCGGGCTGGGCCTGGCGCTGACCCTCACCACCGGGCGCCGTGCGCTGGCCCGGCTGGCGGCGCCGGCCGGGCTCGTCCTGGCGATGGCCCTGCACGGCACCTGGAACGCCGCGGCCGACCTCGGCACCCGGGGCTTCCTGCTGGTGTACGCGGTGCTGATGGTGCCCTGCTTCGCGGCACTGGTCTGCTTCGCCGCCTGGGCCCGGACCCGGGCCGGGCGGCACACCCCGCGGGGACCGGCGCGGGGCGGGTGAACGGTGCCGGCCCGGACGGGCCCGGGGGGCGGATGTGGAACCGATTTCCCATCCGGGCGACTTCCCCGTATGGTGGTGTTCACCGACGCGGGGTGGAGCAGCTCGGTAGCTCGCTGGGCTCATAACCCAGAGGTCGCAGGTTCAAATCCTGTCCCCGCTACTCAGTAGCCGAAGGGCCCGGAGGATTCTTCCTCCGGGCCCTTCGTCATGCCCGGCCGGCTCGCTCCGGCCCTGCCCCGGACCCGTCCCGGACCCGTCCCGGACCTGTCCCGGCCGCGGCACGGTCCTGCCACGAAGGTGTAACGGCCCGGCGCGTCAAGATCGCCTAAGTAATATTTCGATCATACTGAGCGGGAAAGTCACCCGTTCGGACGCGCACTGTCGCGCCGGGTTAGGAAGCACTCATGCTCTCGAAGCGCCTTGCCGGCACCGCCGCGATCTGTCTGCTGCTCGCGGCCGGAGCCACCGCCTGCGGCGACGACAAGGACTCCGCGACGAAGCTGGACACCGCCAAGCTCAGCGCCGAGGAGATCCAGAAGAAGGCCAAGGACGCCCTCGCCGGCGCCACCTCGGTCAAGGTCGTCGGCTCCATCAGCAACGCCGACGAGAAGATGACCATCGACCTGGCGGTCGACACCAAGGGGCAGTGCAAGGGTTCCGTCACCATGCCCGGGGTGGGCAAGTTCGAGCTGCTGGGCGACGGCAAGCAGGTCTACCTGAAGCCCGACAGCGAGTTCATCGCGAACGTCGCCGGGGGCGGCGCGGACGGCGCCAAGGCCGCCGAGCTCCTCAAGGGCCGCTACATCGCGGGCGTCCAGGACGACCCGGAGATGAAGGAGCTCACCACCGCCTGCAACCTGAAGGACCTCACCAAGAGCTTCGTCGAGGACGGCAAGTCCACCGACCTCACCAAGGGCTCGGCCGGCACCGTCAACGGTGCGAAGAGCTTCAGCGTGAAGTCCAAGAACAGCAGCGGCGACGAGATGGTCCTGCACGTCGCCACCGAGGGCACCCCCTACCCGCTGCGGATCGAGAAGACCGGCAAGGGCGGCGGCCAGGCGGACTTCACCGAGATCGACAAGCCGCTGACCGTCCAGGCCCCGCCGGCCGACCAGGTCATCGACTACTCGAAGTTCAAGTCCGAGGCCACGCCCGCCTGATCCGGCGACGGCCGGCCGGAACGGCCGCGGCAAAATGCGTTGCCCTCCACCCGGTGGCCTGCCTACGCTGGCGGCACACTGAAAGGAGGTGATCCTGAATTGAGTTCCATCAGGATGCGTGAGGTGGCTGCTCGCTAGAGCCGCCCCTGCCTGCGCAGGGTGGGGCCCCAGGCCTCCGGCAGGCGAAATCCCAAGCAGTCACCCGGCCCGCGGGCTCACCGGTACATCCCCGGTGCCTCGGCGTCCGGCCCCTCGCAGGGCCCGGACGTCGCGGAGCAGCCCGCGGGCCGTCTGCGTTCCCGGACGCCGCACGGCCGGGCCGGACGGGGCCGGACGGGGCCGGACGGGTGTGTCCGCGGGCCGCGCGGGGCATCACGCCCTCGGCGTCGGGGGCATCCCCGCTAGAGTCGGCGCGCGCTCCGCAGGGGTGGGGTGCGGGCACTGGGGGTGGTGGGCGATGGCGACGACGGCGACCGGGCGGACCGGCGGCGCGGCGGCCGTGCGGACGGCGCAGCGGGCGGCGGCCGGGCTGCTGCTGGGCGCGGGCCTGCTGGGGCTGCTGCTGTTCTCGCTGGGACGGCCGCACCCCTGGCAGGCGCTGGGCGGCGGACTGGTGGTGGCCTGCGCGGCGACGCTGGCCGGCGGTGCGCTGGGGTTCCTGTTCGGGGTGCCCCGGGTGCGCGGCGCCGGGGGCGCGGAGGGCGGCGGGGGCGGGGAACCGCACGGCTCGTACGCGCCGAACACCAACCTGGAGCAGGTCTCGGACTGGCTCACCAAAGTGCTGCTGGGCGTCGGGCTGACCCAGCTCGGCTCGCTCGGCGAGCGGCTCGACCGGCTCGGCACGGCGCTCGCCCCGGCCCTGGGCGGCGGCGCGGGCACGGCGCCGTTCGCGGCCGCGCTGGTCCTGTACTTCCTGCTGCTGGGCTTCCTGGCGGGCTGGCTGCTGACCCGGCTGGCGCTGCCGCGGGTGCTCTCCGACGCCGACCAGGCGCTGGACCTCTTCCTGGCCGGGCAGGACCGGGACCGCAAGGGCGACAAGGTGGGCGCGGACGACCTGCGGATGCGCGCGATGCAGCACCTGGGTCTGGTCGGCACCAGCGCCGGCCAGCCGGACGACCTGCCCGGCTCGATGCTGCCGGCGGACCGGACCGCCGGGCCGGAGCGGGTGGTGGCCGAGGTCCGGTCGACGGCCCGGCGGTCGGCACTGACGGCGTCCCGGGTGCGGGAGCTGTTCGCGGACGGCTCGGAGGGGCGGCGGGTCCAGGCGCTGGCCCTGATGCAGGGCGATCCGGCGCTGGCCGACCTGGCGAGCGTGCTGGAGGCGATCGAGCGTCCGCGCTCCGGGTTCGAGCAGTACCACGCGCTGCTGGCGGCGCGCGGGCTGATGTCCCGGCTGCCGGCCGAGGAGGCGCGGCAGCTGCGGGACGCGGTGGCCGGGCGGCTGATGGCGCCGGACGGGATCCCGTACGGCTCGGACCGCAGCTGGCTGGCGGAGAAGATCCTCTCGGGGCTGGACACGCCGGTGTTCCTGCCGCAGCAGCCGGGCGGACCGGAGCCGGCGCAGCAGCCGGCGGCGTCCGAGCAGAGGTCCTAGCCGGCGGCCGCCCGCCTTCGAGCCCCCCGGAGGGCAGGCCGGGCAGCGTCCGGGTGCGTGCATCTGCCCGCGGGCACCTCCCGCCCGCCGGGCCGGGGGCGCGTCGCCCGGCGGCCGGGGGTTCGAGGGCGGGTCCTCAGAGCGGGAAGCGGAGCTCGGGCCGGTCCCAGCCGATCGGCGGCCGGGCCGGGAAGGTGCCGGTCCGCTCGGCGCCCATCCGCAGGTAGAAGGCCTCGGCGGGCGGGTGGGAGACGACCCGGACGCCGCCGGTGATGCCGATGGCGCGGGCGCGGTCGAGCAGGTGGGTGATCAGCCGGCGGCCGACGCCGAGGCCCTGCGCCTCGTCGGCGACGAACATCAGGTCGAGCTCGGCGGGGTCGGTGATCAGCGCGTAGAAGCCGAGCAGGTGGTCGTCGTCGGCACGCACCGCGAGGTGGACCTCGTGCCCGGCCAGGTACTCGGGCGTCACCCGGTAGCCGGCGATCATCGGCGCGTAGTCGCCGCGGTAGGCGGAGCAGTCCTGGATCAGCGCGGTGAGCCGGTCGGCGTCCGAGGCCGCGGCCGACTTGATCAACATCTCGGTCATGGTCGACGAGTATAGGGGTGAACCGCATCTGTGACCATTACGCGCGGGGCCCGGCCCGGCGCAGGACGAGCACCCGCTGAGCACGGCCGCCCCGGTCGGCGGGCGGCAGTACGCGGACCTCGCTGGCGATCCGGCGCTCGCCGAGCGCGCGGCGGACGGCGTCCAGGCGGGCGGTGCGGCGGCCCTCGCCGTCGTACAGCGGGTGGACCCGGACCTCGCCGCCGGGCGCGGTGACCCGGACCAGTTCGGCCAGCGCCGCCAGCTGCCGCTGCGGCCCGAACAGCTCGGGGTAGGCGAAGAGCAGGTAGCCGCTCAGGGTGAGGGCGAAGGTGCCGTCCGCGAAGGGGAGCCGGGGCAGCGCGGCGGCGACGTACTGCCCGGGGTGGGCGGCGCGGTCGGCGGCGAAGAGCCGGCGGGCCCGGTCCCAGCCGCGCAGGTAGTGCTCGGGCCGGCGGTGCCGGCGGGCCGGGTAGAGGTCGGGGCGGGCCTCCATCGCGGCGGCCATGGCGGCCCGGGCGGCCAGGGCCCGGGCGGCGATCTCACCGGCCGGGCGGGCGTACACCGGGTCGGCCGCGATGACCAGGCAGCCGAGCGGGCGGGCCTCGGCGGCGAGCCCGGCGGCCCCGCCGGGGCAGTCGAGCAGCGGGCCCGGCAGGGCGGCGATCCCGGCCCGGGTGAGGCCGAACAGGCCGCAGTACTCGTCCAGCGGACGGGAGGTGACCAGGGGCGCGGGCGGGGCCGCGGCCCGGGCGCGGGTGGTTCGGTCGGCCATCGCGGCCATCCGACCACGGGCCCCGGCGGGCCGCACCCGGAGGCGTCCGGGCGGGGCCCGCCGGTCGGCGGGGCCGGGGGTCAGCGGCCGAGCAGGCCGCGGGCGGCGAGCCGGTTGACGTTGGTCAGGCCGCGCACCAGCTGCGGGGTCAGGAACACGAACAGCATCCCGAGCAGGCAGACCCCGGCGATCTGCAGCGGCGACTCGATGAAGTACTCGTGCCGGACGCCGTCGCTGCCGGTGAAGTCGAAGACCCGGTAGCCGGGCCAGTCCACGTAGCGCGGGAACACCCAGTGGTAGACGGGGTAGAGGGCGAGCGCCCAGCCGACGCAGAGGAAGACCAGCGACACCGCCATGCTGAGGATCGCCCAGGGGAGCATCACCACCTGGTACAGCACGGCCTTCCAGCCGGCCGCGTCCGCGATCCGGGCGGTGATCCCGCCCCAGACGCCCGGGCGCACGGCACGGACCGGCGCCGGGGCGGGCACGTCCAGGGCGAGCAGGCCGCGCACCCGGGCGCGCTCCAGGCCGCCGAAGCCGCGGGCGGCGGCGGTCAGCGCGGCCAGCACCGGCAGGCCGAGCACGGTGACCACGGTGCCGACGCCGAAGGAGAACAGCGCGACCGCGACGGCGAAGCCGGCGACCGCCGACGGCAGGCCGGTCAGCGTGAAGCCGACCTCGCGGTAGAAGTAGGAGGTGAACGGGGCCCGCCAGGCGTACGGCGGCTCCTCGATGCGGCGGGCCACGGCGTGGCGCTCGCCGCCGTCGTACGCGTGGTGGTCGTACTCGTCGCGCTGCATGCTGTGGGTGCTCATGGCCGGTCTCGGTCCCTCGGGTCGGTCGCGGGTCGGGCTCGTGGGGTCTGTCCTGCTGACCCCCTCAGCCTGTCAAAACGCGCCCGGGCCGGACATCCGGCTCCCCGGCGAACCGGGGGTGGGGTTATCCCCCCTGAACGGCGCCCCCGGCCGGTTCGTCGTCGGCGAGCAGCGCGTACTGGTAGGCGTCGCGCCAGCCGTCGTGGCGCCGGTAGTCGTGCCGGACCCGGCCCTCCAGCCGGAAGCCCGCCCTGGTCAGCACCCGGACCGAGGCGGCGTTGTCGACATCGGCCCGGGCCTCCAGCCGGTGCAGGCCGAGCGGGCCGAAGGCGAGGTCCCGCAGCAGCCCGACGACCTCGCCCGCGTAGCCGAGCCCCCAGACGTCGCGGCGCAGCGCGTAGCCGAGGTGGGCGGCCCCGTGCGGGCGCAGACCGAGCGCGGCGTTGCCGATCGGGACGGCGCGGGCCGGGTCGTCGGCGTCCGCGAGGCGGACGACGGCCAGCCGGTAGACCTCCCGGGGCTCCCGCTCCGCCTCCTCCAGGTACTGGGCGACCTGGTCGGCGCAGGTCTCGTGGTCGCGCGGCGCGAACGGCAGGTAGCGGGTGGCCTCCGGGTCGCCGAACACCGCGTGCAGCGCCGCCACGTCCTCGGGGGTGTGGTGGAACTCGCGGACGGCCAGCCGGCGGCCGGTGAGTCGGACGGGGACCATGGCTCCCGACCCTACCCCCGACCAGCGGTTACGGTTCGTGGTTATGGAAGACGAAGACCTGCGGCTCGCCCCGCGCACCAAGGCCGCCGAACTGCTCGCCTGGGCGGAGGCGGAGGGCCGCGAGCCGGTCGCCGAGGCCCCGCTGCGGGCGGTGCTGGCGCTGCTGGAGCTGGGCGGCGGCAGGATGCACGACGGCTGGCCGGAACTGACCTCCGCCGCGGTGGAGCACCTGCTGTACGAGCGCCTGTACCTGTACGTCCAGCCGGAGCCGGGGCAGGATCCGCTGGCGTACGGCGCGGCGGTGCGGCTGCTGGTCGACCACCAGCGGGCGGCGAAGCGGCTGAACGCCAAGCGCCAGGAACGGCTGCACGCGGAGGCCGAGTGGCAGGGCGAGGTGGCGGCCGGGCTGCTGCGCCGGGCGGACCTGGTGACCTGGCCCCGGCTGTACGCGCTGCTGCTGCGCACGGCCGGGGTGGACACCGGCGACGGGGCGGCGGTGCGGGCCTGGCTGGAGGGGTTCCGGGAGCTCCCGGCGCGGGAGCGGACGGCGGCGTTCACGGCGCTGGAGGCGGACGGCGTGCTGGACCCCGTGGACGACGGGGGCTGGGACGGCGGGGCGCGGACACTGGCGGTCGGCATGGCCACCGACGGCGCCCGGCGGCTGCTGGAGCAGGGGCTGATGGAGCGCAGCTACCGGAACCTGGCGGAGCTGACGGCGCTGGGCCGGCCGATGCCGGAGGAGCTGGCCGGGGACTTCGGGGCGTTCGAGGAGGCCGCGGTCGGGGCGGCGCTGGAGCTGGCCGGCGCGTGGACGGTGCCGGGGCTGCCGCGGCTGCTGGTCGAGGAGTTCCCGGAACTGGCGCCGGAGCCGGGTCAGGCGGAGATCGACGCGTACCTGGCCGGGCTGGAGCCGGCCGGGGACGAGGCCGGCGACGGGGACGGCGCCGAGGCCCCGGACCGGGCCGGGGACGGGCTCGCGGCCGGGGCGTAGGAGCGCGCGAGGGGCCCCGGCCGGACGGCCGGGGCCCCTGGGCGCGGGCGGGGAGGCGTCAGGGGGTGACGCCGCGCTGCTCGAACCAGGCCTCCGGGTCGACGGGCGCGCCGCCGCCGGGGCGGACCTCGACGTGCAGGTGGGCGCCGGTGACGTTGCCGGTCGCGCCGACCTTGCCGATCTGCTGGCCGGGGACGACCTTGCCGGAGCCCTTGATGATCGAGGAGAGGTGGCAGTACCAGATCTCGGTGCCGTCGGGCAGCGTCTCGACGATCCGGTAGCCGTAGGCGCCGGCCCAGCCGGCCGAGGTGATGGTGCCCTGGCCGACCGCGTAGACCGGCTCGCCCTGGTCGGCGGCGAAGTCCAGGCCGGTGTGCAGGTGGGCCCAGTAGCGGGCGCTCTGGCCGTAGTGGGCGGAGAGCCGGTAGTCGCGCACCGGCAGCTTGATGGCGGCGAGCTTGGCCTTCTCGGCCTCCTCGGCGGCGCGCTTGGCCTGCTCCTGCTGGGCGACCTGGGCGGCGCGCTTGGCCTCGGCCTCCTGGGCGGCCTGGACGCGGGCGTTCTCCTCGGCCGCGGTGCGCTGGCTGTCGGCCTGCTGCTGGATGCGGGCGGCGAGGGCGAGGCCGGGGTCGGCGGAGAGGGTGGCCGGCAGCTCGTCGGGCGCCTCGACGGCGGGCGCGGCGGCCGGGGTGGCGGAGGCGAAGCCGGTGGCGCCCAGGGTGGCGGCGACGGCGGTGACGCCGAGCAGCGGAGCGGTGCCGCGGCCCTGACGGGGCATCCGGTGCCGGCTGGTCCCGTCGGCCGGCGGGGCGGTCTCGTCGGCGGGGCCGCCGAAGGGGCCGTGCCCGGTGAACGGGCCGGGGTGGTCGAGCAGCTGGGTGCCGGACGGGTGTGCCGGGGTGTGCGTCGACGCCACGGAGGCGCGCTCCTTTCCTTCCTTCGCGCCTACCGGGTTAGCTGACGGGTTCGGAGCAGGAAGGTCTCCTACGGCCGGGCCTGGGCCTGGCCGATTCACCCCAAGGAACGTGGTTCCCCGGCTCCCTGGCCTGCCCGGAGGCCGGCCGGCGGGATTAGGCGACGGCGCACGGTGCCGTCTGGGTACGGCGTTGCGGACCGCGCTGCGTTATCAAACGTTAATCCGAGAGCCCCCCGATTCCAAGCCGTCCGTTGCCGGCGGCGGGATACGGACCGGGTACCACGCGACCCGATGGGCGATTTGGGACGTTTGATGACAACTGACACTACCGAACGTGTCGGGACGTCAACGAACGACCCCTCACTTGAGTACGCCTACTCATGTGCGACCGGGCCGGGCGCGGCCATCCTGACGCCATGAGCGCACCGATGCAGTCCCGCACCACGGCCGCGTACCACATCCAGGCCGTGCTGTCCTTCGCCCTCTCCGCCGCCGCCCTCGGCATCGGGATCGCCTTCCTCCCGGTGGAGCCGTGGACCCGGGCGTTCCTCGCCCTCGGCCTGCTCTACACGATCACCTCCACCTTCACCCTCGCCAAGGTGGTCCGGGACAAGCAGGAGACCTCCGAGCTGGTGACCCGGGTCGACCAGGCGCGGCTGGACAAGCTGCTGGCCGAGCACGACCCGTTCCGGGTGGAGGGCGTCTGACCGGACGCCGACGGCGGGTCGCGGCCGGACGGGCGGGCGAGAGTCGATAGCTTGACGGCTAAGGCTATTAGCCTTAGCTTTATGGCTATCGGCACTCCGCCGACGGTCCCGCCCCAGGAGGCTCCCCATGAACGGCACCCTCGCCCCCGTCACCCGCCACCTCGACCTGCCCGGCGGCCGGATCGCCTTCGACGACACCGCGCACGGCGAGGGCGTCCCGGTCGTGCTGCTCCCCGGGATGCTCGACAGCCGGGCCGCCTACCGGCACCTGCGCCCGCTGCTGGCCGCCGCCGGCCGCCGGGTGATCACCATGGACCTGCGCGGCTTCGGCGAGTCCTCGATCCTCTGGGACGACTACTCCCCCGCCGCGATCGCCGGTGACGTCCTCGCCCTGCTGGACCACCTGGGCATCGAGCGGGCCGTGCTGGCCGGCAACTCCTACACCGGCGCCAGCGTCGTGAAGGCCGCCGGGGACGCCCCCGGCCGGGTCGCCGGCATCGTCCTGCTGGACGCCTTCGTCGAGAACGTGCCGCCGAACGCGCTGCAGCGCCTGGTGGTCGGTGCGATGGGCGCGATGCTGGTGCGCTCGCCCGGGTTCTGGGGCCTCTACCACCGCACGATGGCCTTCCCCGGCCCCAAGCCGGCCGACCACGAGGAGTACGTGGCCGGGCTGGTCGCCGCGATGCGCACCCCGGGCCGCAGGACCGCCACCCGCGGCTACGTGCGCGGCGACTCCGCGCCCGTCGGCTGGACGGCCGCCGTGCGCTGCCCGGCGCTGGTGGTGATGGGCTCGAAGGACCCCGACTTCGCGAAGCCGGAGCTGGTCGCCGACCGGCAGGCCGCCGCGCTGAACGCCCGCAAGGTGATGATCGAGGGCGCGGGCCACTACCCGATGGCCGACCACCCGCGGGCCACCGCCGACGCCCTGCTGTCCTTCCTCGCCGACCTGGCCTGAGCGCCGCCGCCGTCCCGAAGCGTCCCGAGCCCGTCCCCCGCCCCCGCCCCCCGTTCCCAGGAGAACCGCAGTGCCCCGAGTCGGACTGACCCCCGAGCAGGTCGTCGGCCACGCCCTCGCCCTCATCGACGAGCAGGGCCCCGAGGCCCTCACCCTGGCCGCCGTGGCCGCCCGCGCCGGGGTCGCCACCCCCTCGCTGTACAAGCACGTCAGCGGCGGCCTGGCCGAACTGCGCCGGCTGGTGGCCGTCCGGGTGACCGGGGAGCTGGCCGACCGGCTCGCCGAGGCGGCACTCGGCCGCAGCGGGGACGCCGCGGTCGCCGCCGTCCTGCGGGCGTACCACGCCTACGCCACCGAGCACCCGCACCGCTACGGCGCCCTGCCGCAGGCCCCGCAGCCGGACCCGGACCTCACCGCGGCGGCCGGCCGGCTGGTCGGGGTGATCGTCGCGGTGCTGCGCGAGTACGGGCTGGAGGGCTCCGAGGCGATCCACGCCGCCCGCACCTTCCGCTCGCTGGCCCACGGCTTCGCCGCCCTGTCCACCGGCGGCGCCTTCCAGCTCGCCGAGGACCTCGGGGAGACCCAGCAGCGGATGATCACCGTGCTGACCGCCGGTCTGCGCGGCTGGCCCCGCCCCTGAGCGGCGGGGCCGAGCACGCCGAAGGGCCCGGAGCGGGATCTG
>NZ_JBHYUU010000239.1:0-10462 GCF_042749955.1 Kitasatospora sp. NPDC059462
GGCGCCCGCCGGGTCCGGCGCGGCCGCCGACCGGCCGGCCGTCGTGCGCACCGGGGCCGTGAAGGGGTCCTGGGCCCGCACCGCGGCCCGGCTGCGGACCGCCCCCGAACCGGTCGCCGCCGTCACCTCCGGCGAGGCGGCGGCGGGCCCGGTCGCCGTCCCGGCGCCGGACGTGCCCCGGCTGCGCCACACCGTGCTCGCCACCGGCCCGGACACCCTGCCCTACGCGGACCTGCGCACCGACCCGACGGCCGGGCGGCTCACCGACGAGCCCGGGCCGGAACTCGTCACCGCGGCCTGGGCCGGGGCCCGGTTCGAGGCGGGCGGCACCGACCACCTCACCGGCTACGGCGCCCGGCACGTCCTGGACGGGCACCCGGCCCGGCTGGCCGACCTGCTCCGGGCCGGCCGGTCGCGCGAACTGCTCTCCCCGGTGGCCGCGCTGGCCGGCGCCGACCGGGCGGCCGCCGGCGTCCTGGCGGGCGCGCTGCGGACCCCGCTCACCGTGGTGCGCGCCGCCCACCGGCTGGCCCGCAGCCGGTGGGCGGAGGCGCTCGACGACACGGCCGTGAAGCTGACCCTGCGCCGGACCTCCGACGGCGGCGGCACGGCGGGCACCCGCTCGGCGGACGACCTCGCCTGGGTCGTGCCGGGGCCGGCCGCCCGCTGGCTGTCCGACGAGGCGCTCTCCGCCGTCGCGCTGCGGCTGCGACTGGCGGCGCGCGAACCGGCGCCCGGCGAACACCCGGGCGCGTACCGGGCCCGGCACGCCCTCCACCGGCACGCACGCGGGTTCCGCACGCTGGTGCACGCCACCGAACAGCCCGGCCAGCGCCTGCACGCGCCCTTCCTCGACAACCAGGTGGTGCGCGCCGCCCGGTTGCTCCCGGACGACGTCCGCCTCCAGCCCGGGGCCCGGCACGCGCTGCTGCGGTCCGTCCTGGCCGGCACCGGGCGCACCGACCTGCCGCCCGACTGGGGCCGCGGGCCCCGCCCCGACCGCACCGCCCCCGCCCGGGCGGGCCTGCGGCTCGCCGCCGACGGCCTGGCCGAACTCTTCGACGCCCCGCTGCTCGCGGAAGCCGGCCTCATCGACCTGACCGCCGTCCGCGCCGCCCTCGCCCGCGCCACCGACCGGACCGCCGCCCTCCCGCCCGCCGCCCTCGCCGGTCTCGCCGACCTGGTGGCCACCGAACTCTGGCTGCGCCGCGTCCGCGCCCGCCGCCACGGCGCCTGCTGGACCGGCCTGCCGCACCCCGCCCACCCCGTGCTCACCCCCACCCGCTTCCGCTGAGCCGCCGTTCGCTCCCGCTCCGGGCGCCGGGCCCGGGCGCGGAGAGCCGGTGTCCCGTGCGGCGGCCCCGCCCCGGGGGCGTGTTCGGCGCGGCTCGGGGGCGGGCGGGGGCGGGGCGGCGATCATGGCGGGGCATCCCGTCCCCGTCCCGCGCCGCTCCCGCTTCTCCCCGCACCCACGGAGGTCCTGGTGACCAGTGCCAGTCCTGATCCGTCCGTTCCCGTCGTGCTCTCGGTGCACGGGCGGCCGCCGCAGGGACGGCCGCCGGGGGTGCTCGCCGCGTGCGACGGGTCGGACGGGTCGCTCTGGGCGCTGGAGCGGGCGATGACCGAGGCCGAGGTGCACGGCCTGCCCCTGTACGTGCTCGCCGTGGTCAACCCGGCGCCCGCCGGCTACCCGCCGGGGATGGCCGAGCTGGTCCAGGAGAGCGTGGAGACCCTGGTCGAGTCGATGGCCGACGGCCTGCGCCGCGCGGTGGCCACCGTCCAGCAGGCCCGCCCCCACCCCTGCACGGCCGAGATGTCGGTGCACGTGGTGCTGGGCAACGTGATCGAGGTCCTGCTGGCCGCCTCGGCCCGCCAGCACACCCTGGTGCTCGGCACCCGGGGCAACGGCGGCTTCACCCGGCTCCTCCTGGGCTCGGTCAGCAGCGCCGTCGTCCACCACGCGGCCTGCCCCGTCCTGGTCGTCCCCGCCCCGCCCGAGGGCTGAGCGCCGGGGGCGCCGGGAATGTCCCGAGATGGTTCATCGTTCACCGATCTCGGACCGCACGCCCCTTCCCACCTCCCTGGAGCCCCCGTCATGAAGGTCGAGATCTACTCCGACATCGCCTGCCCCTGGTGCTACATCGGCAAGCGCCGCTTCGAGCAGGCGCTCGACGGCTTCGCGGGCAAGGAGAACGTCGAGGTGGTCTACCGGCCGTACCAGCTGGTCCCGGACGCCCCGGCCACCGCGAGCCCGCACCGGGAGTGGCTGGCCGAGCGCTACGGCCCGCAGTCCGTCGCGATGGACGCCCGGGTGGCCGAGCTGGGCCTCACCGAGGGCATCACCTACGACTTCGACGCCGCCCTGCACGCCAACACCTTCCTCGGCCACCGCCTGCTGCACCTCGCCGAGAGCGAGTACGGCGCGGCCGTCCAGGGCCGCCTGAAGGAGGCCCTGCTCAAGGCGCACTTCACCGACGGCGTGGACGTCGGCGACCGCCCCGCGCTCACCGAGGTCGCCGTCGGGGCGGGCCTGGACCGCGAGCGGGTGACCGCCTACCTCGCGGGCGACGAGGGCACCGCCGAGGTCCGCGCGCAGCTGGCCGAGGCCCGCGAGCTGGGCATCACCGCCGTGCCGACCTTCGTCTTCGAGGGCAAGTGGGCCGTCCAGGGCGGCCAGGAGGCCGAGACCTTCCGCCGGGTGCTGGAGCAGGTCGCCACCGAGATCGGCGAGCGCCGGCCCGCCCCGGTGCAGGTCGCCCCGGCCGGCGAGGCCTGCGCGGACGGCTCCTGCGCCGTCTGAGCGGACCGGGCGGAGGGGGAGGCCGTCCGCCCCGGGGCCCGCGTCAGACGCACCTGAAGCGGGCCTCGGCCCAGTCGGCCATGTTCAGCGCCGACCAGAGGCCGTTCGCCGGCGTCACCACCAGCCGGATGGACTTCTGCCCGTCCAGCGACACGTGCACCGGCACCGCCGGGTCGCCCGCCCGCAGCGTGCGCGAACTCCACAGCGTCCGGCCGTCGCCGCCCTGGACCGAGAACACCACGCCCCCGAGCGTCACGCTCAGGTCGTCCATCCCGGCCACCGCGTCGAAGGACGTGCAACTGCGGTTGAGGTCGATCAGGGTGGTCGCCGGTGCGTGCACGCTGATGCCGTGCCGGTGCTCGGCGCCGCCGACCGCCACGGTGTCCCGCTGCCAGAACCAGTCGCTCCCCTTCTGCCGGATGACCGGCTGCGGCGGGGGCACCCGGTTGTTGCCGGGCTTGATCACCGGGAGGCTGTCGGCCCAGAAGTCGGCCGGTGGCGGCGGCGTGCTGGGCGTCGGCACGGACGGGACGACGGTGGGCGTGGGGATCACCGGCACGTCGGGCGTGGGCACCGCGGGCAGGGTCGGCAGCTCGGGCAGCGGCACGGCGGGCACCGTCGGCAGCGGCGGCAGGCTCGGCTGCGGCGTCACCGGGGGCGCGGGCTGCGCCTTGGACGGCGACGGCGACGGCGAAGTCGCCGGTGCCGTCGTGGACTTCGGCGGCGCGGGCGTCGGCGAGGCCGCCGCGGTGGCGGCCGGCGCGGTGCCGGGCGCGGCCGGCGGCACGGGCCTGGGCGGCGCGCTGCTCGCCGCGGGCGCCGACGGCGCGGGGGCGGGCTCCTCCACCGGGGCCGGTTCGGCGCTCGCCGGAGCCGGCTGCGGCGCCGGTTCCGCGGCGGCGGGCCCGGGCTCCGCGGCCGGTGGCGCGGGCGTGGCCGGGGCGGCCGCCGCGGGAGCGGCCACCGGGGGCTTGGGTTCGGGCGAGCCGGTGAGCGCGTACGCGGCGACGGCGGCCGCGGCCACCGCGACGGCGGCGGCGATGCCGGCCTTGGCGGCGGTGCCCAGGCCCTCCCCGGCCGCACCCGCCCCGGCACCCGCGCCGCCCCCGCCCGCGGCTCCACCCGCAGTGCCCCCCGCAGCGGCGCCCGCGCTTCCGGACGCCGCCCCCGCGGCGGCACCCGTGGCACCCGTGGCGGCACCGCCCGTCGCCGTGCCCCCCGCCGTGGCGGCCGCGGTCCCGGCGGCCGCGCCGCCGACCACCGCCGCCCCGCCCACGGCGGCCGCGGCGGCACCGAAGCCGCCCACGCCGACCCAGACCAGCACCCCGCCGGGCAGCAGCGCGCGCAGCCCGTGGTTGATCTCGGACAGCTCCAGGCACGCGGCCGTGCACCGGTCGCACTCCTTGAGGTGCCCCCCGACCTCCGCCGAGGCCCGCTTGCGCAGCGAGCCGCGCGCGTAGGCGCCGAGCCGGTTGGCGTACGCCGCGCAGGCCCGGTCCTGGCTGCCCGAGACATGGGCCTGCAGGAAGCCGGCGGCGAGCCGGTCACGCGCCCGGTGGGCCTGGACGGCGGTCGCGTTGGCGGTCTTGCCGAGCATCACCGCGACGGTCTTGGGCGACTCCCGCTCGACCTCGGTGTGCCAGAGCACCATCCGGTCGTCCTCGGGGAGTTCGGCGTAGGCCTGCATCACCATGCGCTGGTCGGCCATCGCCATCGCCCAGGCGTCGGCGCCCGGGTCGGCCAGGTCGAGGTCGACGACGGCGGCCGAGGTCTGCGCGAACACGCTGAAGTCGTCGACGAGTTGCTCGCGCCGCTCGCTGCGGGTCCAGGCGGCGGCGACGTTGCGCACGGCGGTCAGCAGATAGGCGCGGACGGCGAACTCCGGCCCCTTGCCCGCCTTCAGCGCCTGCAGCGTGCGCGCGAACACCTCGCCGGCCAGGTCCTCGGCGGTGAAGCTGTCGCGGCAGCAGGTCCGGGCGTAGCGGCGCACCGAGTCGACGTGCCGCCGGTAGATCTCCTCGTACGCGGTGTCGTCGCCGGCCCGCACGAGTGCGGTCAACTCGGCGTCGGAGGGCGGCCGTTCGCCGTCGACCGGATCGGCGGGCGCCGGCACGGTGGGGCGTACCGGGGTTCCGGTGCCGACGAAGGCCTCCGGGGTGACGCCGCCCAGCCCGGCGGGGGCCTGCCCGGGGACGCGGCCCTGGGGGAAGGCGGCGGCGGAGGCGGAGAGCGTCTCGCGGCTGGGCATTCCGGCCTGGTCGGGCACCTGCCCGGACACCTGGGGGGCGGGCGCCGGCCCGCTGCCGGGCGCCCCGGGATCGGGGCTCGGGCCGTCAGGACCCCAGTCCGGTCCCCAGTCGGGTCCGGCTCCGGCGGACCGCCCGAAGTCGAGGCCGTACCCGTAGTCGTTCTGTTCCTCGGCGCTCACAACGGACCCCAGACTCCATGACAGCCCCCGTAGTGTGGCAGGGCGCGCAGGAGTGCGTGGGCGCACGAGGTCCCGCTGCACGGCGCCGAGGGCGCGCGAACGGCGCGCATCGGGACATTGGCTCCAACCACGGGCAAAGGATGGCATAGCGCAGAGTTGGGCGGTAGCCGGACCGGCCGTGACCCACTCTTCCGTGGGGCCGTCGCGGATGTGTTCGCCCGCCGCGCGGCGCCCCGGCGGAGCCCGCCCGCGCCGGGCGCACGACCTGCTTCCGCCCGTCGCCCGGTCGACCAACCTCCTTGCCCGCAGCGGACGGTGGCCGTCCGGGCGGGATGACGTTCAGCGGGCCCGCAGGCCGTCGAGCAGGATCTGCAGCAGCCGGTCCGACGGCCCTTCGGCGGGCTGGCCGTCCGCCGGCCGTCCACCGGCCTGCTGCGGTGCGTCCCCGCCCGCCGGGCCCGTCGCGGCGGGGCCCGGCAGCCCGGCCGGCGCCGCACCCGCCGGAGCACCGCGCCACGCGTGCACCGGCACCGACGCCGTCAGCACCAGCACCACGTCCGCGACGGTGACCCCCTGCCGGAGCTCACCGGCCGCGCCCGCCCGCGCCACCAGCGCCGCGAGCAGCTGCAGCAGCAGCCGCGGGTCCGCGTCGGCCACCAGCGCCGCGGCCTCGGCCTCGGCCGTCGCCGTCCCGGAGCCGGGTAACCCGCCGGAGACCGCCGTCCCGTCGCCCAGGGGCTCGTGCCGCGCGGCACCGAACCCGAGGGCCGGTTCCGGCGCGCGCTGCTCGGGCACCCGCCCCAGCTCCTCGGCGTACTGGAACGCCTCCGGCGGCAGCAGCCGCCCGGCGCCGGTGGACACCGCACGCGCCAGGTACCCGGCCAGCGCCTCCCAGGCCCCCGAGCCGCCGTACAGCGACTCGCGCGCCTGGGCCGTCAGCCAGGCGACCTCCTCGGCCGCGATCCGCTGGACCAGCACCTCCTTGCTCGGGAAGCGCCGGTACACCGTGCCCACGCCGACCCCGGCCCGCCGCGCGACCTCCTCCATCGGCGCGCCGTAGCCGAACTCGCCGAACACCTCGCGCGCCGCACGCAGCACGCTCTCCAGGTTCCGGCGGGCGTCGACCCGCAGCCGCGCGCCCGAAGGCGGCCCGCCGGCCTGTGCCGTCTCGCCGCCGCCCCGGTACGGGACGGCCGCGTAGGCCGTCCCGGCCGGCCCGGGGGCGCCGGACGCACCGGACGCACCGGGCGGCCCGGCCGCCTCGGCGGGCCCGCGTTGCTCCGGCACGACGCCCTGGCCGGAGTGTGCCGCACCCGCTCGCCCCAACAGTCGCTCCTGTTCCATCATCCCAACTCTCCCCCGCAGGCATCCGATCCCGGACCCTGCCGTCGCCCGCCCCTGCACCCCCCGGTGCAGCTACGCCTGAAAGAAATGACCGATGACCCATCGCTCGTGCCGTTGATGGTGCCGCCCGGGTGACGCCCGACCGCGGGTGCGGTCACGCGCAGACCACCCGGACCCCGATCCGGCGGACGCCGCCGGTCCGATCGGTGCGATCGGTCCGGCGTACCGGCGCCCGTCCGGGGCCCTGTCCGGGAACTACCCTTCCCCGGATCACGGTCCCGCAGTCGGGTTCTCCCGCCAACACTAGAACTGGCCGTAATGGCCCCTCCACGGTGCGTCGCCGCCAGTTGACATGGCACTGGCCGCGCCGCCACACAATCCGACCATAGTTCACCGCCGTTGGAGGCCGAAAGTGCGTCAGAAACTCACCCCGGCAGCACATCCGTCCCCGCCCGGCACCACCGGTCCCGTCCGCCACAGCACGGACGGTGGACAAGACGGCGCCGACGGCCCTTTATTGGGGGGCGTGATGGGGGCATGCCCGGTCGACGGCGGGCTCCGGGCCCCATCGACGGGAGGTGCGCCATCAGGATCCTGATCGTCGGCGGCGGGTGCGCGGGCATGTCCGCGGCGCTGCACCTCCAGCGCGGCCTGCGCGAGCGGCTGCGCCGCGGCGAGGTCCACCTCACGGTGGTCGAGCCGCAGGCCTACCTCACCTACCACCCGCTGCTCGCGGAGGTCGCGGCCGGCACCATCGACCCCCGGCACGTGGTCGTACCGCTGCGCCGCGAGCTCACCGGGTGCAAGGTGCTCACCGCCCGGATCACCCGGATCGAGCACGCCACCCGCCGGGCCTGGGCCGACGCCGCGGGCCCGGGCGAACCACCGGCACCGGTCGAACTCGACTACGACGTCCTGGTGCTCGCCCCCGGCGCGGTCTCCCGCACCGCGCCCGTCCCCGGCCTGGCCGAGCACGGCCGCGGCTTCTCCACCGTCGGCGAGGCCGTCGGGCTGCGCAACCACGCCCTGGAACAGCTCGACCTGGCCGCCACCACCCGTGACCCAGCGCTCCGCCAGGCCGCGCTCACCTTCGTCTTCGTCGGGGCCGGCTACGCGGGCGTCGGCGCGCTCGCCGAACTGGAGGACATGGCCCGGTACGCCGTCCGCGGCCACCACAACATCACCCCCGAGGACCTGCGCTGGGTGCTGGTCGAGGCGACCGGCCGGATCCTCGCCGAGGAGTCGCCCGAACTCGCCGACCACACCCTCGCCCAACTGCGCGAACGCAGCATCGACGTCCGGCTGCGCACCACCCTGGACTCGGCCTCCGGCGGGGTGATGGCGCTCTCCGACGGCAGCCGGTTCGCGGCCCGCACCCTGGTCTGGACGGCCGGGGTCCGCCCGAACCCGCTGCTGCGCGCCACCGACCTGCCGCTGGACACCGCCGGCCGGGTCCGCTGCCTGCCCACCCTCCAGGTGCTCGGCCCGGACGGCCGCGCGCTGCCGGGCGCCTGGGCCGCCGGGGACGGCGCCGCCGTCCCCGACCCGCACGCGGACGGTGCGCCGTGTGCGCCGAACGCGCAGCACGCCTTCGCCCAGGCCGAAGTGCTGGCCGCCAACGTGCTGGTCGCGCTGGACGGCGGCCCGCACGCGCCCGGCATCGTCGCGTACCGGCCCGGGGCACCGGCCTGTTCCACCTCGCTGGGCCTCGGCCGGGCGGTCGCCCACACCAGGCGCGGCGGACGCCTCACCGGCCGCCGGGCCTGGTGGCTGCACCGGGCCCGCCACCTGCGCCGGCTGCCGAGCGGCGAGCGCCGGGTGCGGATCCTGGTGGACTGGGCCCTGGGCGCGCTCTTCTCCCGCGAGGTCGTCCCGCTCGGCCGGCCCGACCGGCGGGCACCTGCCGACGAGCGGCCGGTGTGAACCGCCCCGGCGGTCCCGCGCCGCCACCGCCCGCTCGGAGTACGGACACGGCCCGCCGGCCGACCGGACGACCACGCCGGGCGCGGGCGACTTCCTGAATCGGGTCTCCGCCTGACAGGATCGGCCCGACCGAGTCATTACCCCGTGTGCTGACGAGTGCACAAAAAGTGATGATATGTCTGGAACCCGAGGAAGCGGCCGTCGTTTGAACCTCATGCGCTGGAGCGCCCGGCTCACCGGAGTCCCGTGGCGTGCCACCCCGCCGAACGGGGCCGGCACCGACCGCGCCGCGCCGACCGGCGACGCGGTCGTGGTCCCCGGCCCCCGCGACCCCACCGGGCCCGCCGGCCCGGCCGAGCCTCCGGACGCCCTCGACCCCACCGGCGTGCTCGACCCCCACCGGCCCCAGGACCTCCGCGAGGTCCTCAACCGCATCCCGGCCCCGGTCGCCGTCACCTACGGCCCGCTGCACCAGCTCGGCTACGCCAACCGTGCCTACCGCGAACTCTTCGGCGAGCGCCCCACCGGTCTGCCCGCCTGCGACGCCCTGCCCGAACTCGGCACCCTCGGCGTCCTGCCCCTCATGGACCAGGTGATCCGCGGCGGCAGCCCCCGCAGCGTCAAGGCCCGCTGCATCCTCGGCCTCACCGGCAACCGCTACTACAACGTCTCCTGCGTCCCCCTCACCCGTGACCCGGGCCGCCCGGCCCCGGCCGGCGGCGTGCCCGCCCTTTCCACTCCAACGAGCGACGACCCGACCTCCGGAGTCCTCGTCTTCGCCGCCGAGGTCACCGACCAGGTCCTCGCCGCGGCCCGGCTGCGCGAGTCCGAGCGCCGCCACCGCGAGGCCGCCGTCACCCTCCAGCGCAGCCTGCTCCCGCAGAAGCTCGACCAGCCCGCCGACCTCCGGGTCGCCGCCACCTACCAGCCCGGCGGGGCCGAGGCCGCGGTCGGCGGCGACTGGTACGACGTCATCGCCATCGGCGGCGGCCGCACCGCCCTGGTCATCGGCGACGTCATGGGACGCGGCCTGCGCGCCGCCGCCGTCATGGGCCAGCTGCGCACCGCCGTCCGCGCCTACGCCCGCCTCGACCTCCCGCCGCACAAGGTGATGAGCCTGCTCGACGGCCTCGCCATGGAGATCGACGCCAACCAGATCGCCACCTGCACCTACGCCGTCTGGGACCCGCAGCGCCGCACCCTCGGCTACGCCTCCGCCGGCCACCTCCCGATCCTGCTGCGCTGCCCCGACGGCACCGTCCTGCGCAGCGAGGAACAGAACGGCCCGCCCCTGGGCACCGGGGGAGGCGTCCACCTCTCGCACACCCTCCGGCTGCTGCCCGGCACCACCGGCGTCCTCTACACGGACGGCCTGGTCGAACGCCGCGACGAGGACATCGACCAGGGCCTCGACCAGCTCGCCCGCACCCTCGCCGGCGCGGTCGGCGCCCCCGACGTGATCTGCGCCCGCCTGCTGCGGGCGATGGGCGTCACCTCCGAGCACGACGACGACGTCGCCGTCCTCGCCTTCCAGCTGCCGGCCGACGAGGAGTCCCCCGAACGGAGGCCGGCTCTTGACTCGGCCACCCAAGAGGTCTAGTGTTCTTCGAGCTGCCTGGCTGGGAGCACCGGACACGCATCGGCGCGGACGGTCCCGGGGTAGCCAATCCTCTGAAACACCACCTCTTCCCGGTTACGGGCCGAGGCGCTTCGTTGTCTTTTCGACGCGTTCCGGCTCAGGGTTTATTCGGTGTGCCTGTTTTCAAGGGTTGCGGCCGGATTCGCTTTTCGGAGCGGGGATCGGCTAGAGTTTGAAACGTCGGACGGGGCGTCAAGCCGCAGAAGACGCCAGCGAGTTGGATGAAGGAAGCGCCGGAAAACGGAGCGGAAAACATCTGATAAGCTGGAAACACGAAAGAACGAAGCGCCCGGAGGGCCGGTGTGAAAGCCGCCTGATGGAAGCGTCC
>NZ_JBHYUU010000240.1:0-10371 GCF_042749955.1 Kitasatospora sp. NPDC059462
GTCACCACCCCCGCGCCACGTGGACACGCTCCGCACACGGCCGTGTACCATCGGCGATCGAGGCGGCGCCCCTCCCGGCGCCGGAGCGGCCCGCCGTGCCCGGCCCGTCCGGGACGCCCACCAGGAGGTCAGCCATGCCCGACGCCGGTCGGTTCAGCGAGTCGGGCGAGCAGGGCTCGCGCGCGGTGATGGAGGCGGCCGCCGTCCTGGAGCGCGAACTGGCCGCCGGACTCGCCGACGCCGGGGCCGCGGCGCAGCGGCTGACCACCGAGCACCGGGTCGACCAGGAGGAGTTCGACCGGCTGGTGCGCCGGGTCTCCGACAACACCCACCAGCTGATCGACGCGGTCGGCGAGCGGGTCCTCGCCGGCACCACCGGCGAGGTCTCCGAGCACGCCCGGCGGCTGACCGCCGACGCCCACGACGTCCTCGACCTGCTGCTCCGCCTCGGCTCGCTCGCCCCCGGCCTCGCCAACCGCCCCCTGAAGGACGCGTTCGGACCGCAGCGCGACGCCCGGCCGGACGACGGCGCCGAACCCGGCCACCGGCCGCAGGGGTGACGGCCCCGGCCCCCGCCCTCGGCGGGCCGCTGGTCGAACGCGTCCTGGCCCGCTACCGCGAGCGGACCGTCGCCGAACTGCTGCGCCACATCCCCGGGCAGAGCCCGCCCTACCTCTACGACCTGGCCGCCGACTACCCGACCCGGCCCTGCAAGGGCCTGCGGGCGGCGCTCTGCCTGGTCACCTGCGCGGCATTCGGCGGGCGGACCGAGCGGGCGCTCAACCCGGCCGTCACGGTGGAGCTGTTCCACAACGCCTTCCTGGTCCACGACGACATCCAGGACGGCAGCGAGCTGCGCCGCGGCGCGCCCACCCTGCCCGCCCGGTACGGCGTCGAGGTGGCGCTGAACGTCGGCAACGCCACCAACCTGCTCGGTCTGCGCCGGGTGATGGCCAACCGGCGGGAGCTCGGCGGGGAACTCGCCTGGCGGCTGTTCGAGGAGACCGAGCTGATGTGCCGCCAGTCCCTGGAGGGCCAGGCGCTGGAGATCGCCTGGATCCGGGACAACGCCTGCGGGCTGACCAGCAGCGACTACTACCGGATGTGCCTGAAGAAGACCTCCTGGTACACCTTCCTCTACCCGTGCCGCTCCGGCCTGCTGGTCGCCGGCGGCGCGGACGCCGACGCGCACCGGCTGGACCGCTTCGGCTGGTACCTGGGCGCCGCCTTCCAGATCCAGGACGACGTGCTCAACCTGACCGGGGAGGCCGAGGAGTACGGCAAGGAGATCGCCGGGGACCTGTGGGAGGGCAAGCGCACCCTCATGCTGATCCACCTGCTGGAGCGCGCCACCCCGGCCGAACGGGCCCGGGTGGTGCGCCATCTGAGCCTCACCCGGGCGCAGCGCGGCCCCGGGGCGGCGGCCGAGGTGGCCTGGCTGCTCGACCGGATGGCGGCGTACGACTGCGTGGCGAGCGCCCGGGAGGCGGCGGCCGGGCTGGTGGCGGCTGCCGGGCGGGAGGCGGAGGCGGTGCTGGCGGGGGCGCCGGAGCCGGCCGACGAGGAGGCGGCGCAGGCCCTGGCGTTCCTCGCCGCGCTGCCGGACTTCGTGGTGGCCCGCGGCCGTTGACCCCCTCCGCCCCGGGCGATGTCACCGGGGTTGCGTAGGATCCGCGACGGCGCTCCCGGACGGCGGGAACCGGCCGCGCGGCGGCCGGCGTCACCGGGGATGACGTCGCACAGTCGAGGTGGGGGTGGGGTGGCCGATGTCCGCACGGTCAGGTCTGCGGGAACTCGAACGACTCGCCGGGCGGTTGCCGGCCGGCGCCGAACTGTACCGGCTGCGCCCGGACGGCCGCGTCCTGCTCGCGGACCGCGACGGCGCCCGGGAGCTGGGTCCGCAGTCGCCGCACGGCCCGGCCGGTGAGGAGTTGCTCCGCTTCATCGACCGGGGCCAGTACGCCCACTACCTGGTCGGCGACGCCAAGACCTCGCCGGAGCGGCCGTCGAACGCCACCTACAAGCTCGGCATCGTCGCACCGCGCAGCGCCTTCACCCCGCACGCGCACGGCGGCGAGCACCTGGTACTCAGCCTCGGCCACGCCGCCTGCGGCCTCTACGACGCCGAGCGGCGCCGGGTGGTCGAGGTGCCGCTGACGCCGGGGCTGCTGATCCGGATACCCGAGCTGATGCCGCACTCCTTCGCCAACCGGGGCCGCGAACCGCTCAACATCCTGGCCGCCAACACCGGTTACGGCATCGACCACGAGGACTACGCGATCACCGCGGCCGAGGCCGAGCGCCGCTCGGAGGACGAACTCGCCGAGGCGCTGCGGGCGGTGGAGCGCGGGCAGCGGATCGGGCGGGTCGGGCGGCGGGAGCGGCTGGCGGCCGGGCTGCGCAAGCTGGCGGCGGCGCTGGAGGACGGCGCGCGATGACCTGCCCGCACTGCGCGGCCGAGCTGCGGCACCGCGAGCGTCTCGGCCTGACCTGCCCGCGCTGCCGGAAACGGTTCGCCCTGGAGCCGAGGAGCACCCAGGGCCTGAGCGACCTGCGCCTGCGCCGGGCCGTCGAGCAACTCGGCGACAACGGGCGGCTGGTGGTGACGGTCGACCAGCTGCGCTGGGCGTTCCAGCGGCGCGGACGCCCGGCGGCCCTGCCCGCCCGGCGGGCGGGGGGCCGGCCCGTCGCACCCGACGAGGTCGACGTCCGCGAGCTGGTCGTCACCCTGGTCCTCGGCGGCCTCGCGCTGGGTGGCGCCTACTTCTTCGTGGCCCTGGTGCCCCTGATCGTCCTCGCCGTCCCGGCCGCCCTCTTCGCCCTCCTCCTGTTCTGCGCGGCGGTGAACCCCGTGCGGCGGCTGGTGTTCCGCAGGCGGATCGAAGCCCGGTGGCAGCAGGCCGAGCGGGCGTGGCAGTACCGGCAACAGGCCCTGGAACGCGAACAGCAGGAGTGGACCGAGCCGTTGCAGGAGGACGGGCGCTGGACCGCCGTGACCTTCCGCGACTCGGTCGTGCTCCCCTGGTGTGCGGTCTACGGCGGCCTCCCGGCCGGTCTGACCGGCGGGCTCGACGTCGAGCCCGCCGTCTGGGACGGCCCCCCGGCGCTCGCGGTGCTCTGCCCGGAATGGACGGTGCGGGTCTTCCTGCACGCCAACGGCTTCCCCGAACGCCACCGGGCCGTGGTCGTCGACCGCGTCGACGACCTGCCGCGGGACCTGCCGGTGATCGTGCTGCACGACGCCTCGCCGCGGGGCCACCTGCTGGTCGTCGAGGCCCGCGCCGCGCGGCCGGAGCTCCTGGTGGTGGACGCCGGGCTGGCGGCGCGCACCGTCCTCGGCGCGGGGCGGAACGCCGTCCAGATGTACGCCCACCAGAAGCGCGAGCCCCTGGCGGAGCTGCTGCGGCAGCTGCCGGAGCTGACCGCCGAGGAGTACACCTGGTTCGAGGCGGGCCTGTGGAGCCCGCTGGCCGCCGTGCCGCCCAAGCGGCTGATGGCGCTCGCCGAACGGGCGGCCGCCCGGGCGCTCGCCGAGCGGGTGCCACGGCGTGATGTCGGATTCCTCAGCTGGCCGGAGCCGGAGGCACCGCGATGATCTGCCCGCACTGCGAGAAGTCGCTGCTCCAGCGTCAGCGCCCCCGGCGCCGGTGCTCCTACTGCCACAAGGAGTTCGCCCTCGAACCGAAGGTGGACGGCCCCGGCCTGCACGACCTGCGGATCCGCAAGGTCACCGCGAAGCTCTCCGACGAGGGCCGGCTGACCGTCACCAGCGGGCAGTTGAACTACGCCCTGCAGCACCGGGGGCGCCCCCCGCAGCGGTTCCGGGGCGACAAGGCCCGCGCGGCCGGGCGGATCGGCTTCGGCGTGATCGGGCTCGTCATCGCCGTCGCGGCGATCGACACCGGCCTCAGCCCGCTGATCGTGCTGGTCGCGCTGCTGCTGATCGGCCTCGGCATCCGCCAGGTGATGCTGTCGGACGTCCCCGCGCCGCCCACGCCGGTGAGCTCGCGGTGGACCGAGGAGGTCTTCCGCCGCACCGTGCTGGACCGGTGGCGGCACGTCTACGGCACGCTGCCGCCCGGCCTGGTGGAGGACGCGCTGGTGCGGCCCGGCCCGGTGCCCGCCGACCCGGCGTTCGTCCTGCTCTGCCCGGACCGCACGGTCACCTCGTTCCTGCACGCCAACCGCTACCCCGAGCGGCACCGCGCGCCGCTCGTCCACGAGCTGCGCGCGGTGCCGGCGGGCCTGCCGCTGGTGGTGCTGCACGACGCCTCGCCGAAGGGGCACCGGCTGGTCGCCCAGGCGCGCACCGCCCGCCCCGGGCTGCGGGTGCTGGACGCCGGACTGTCGGTGCGCACCGTGCTGGTCGACGAGCACAGGTACACCCTGCTGCGCGACGTCCACCGCTCCGAGGAGTCGCTGCTGCGCCTGGAGCACGCCGTCCCGGAGCTGACCGGCAGTCAGCTCGACTGGTTCGCCGACGGCTGGTGGACCCCGCTGGCCGCGCTGCCGCCCAAGCGGCTGATGGCGCTCGCCGAGCGGGCCGCCGAGCGGATCACCGCCCCGCCGGCGCCCCGGGACCCGGCCGCCCGCCGCACCGGGCCGGCGGGCTCCCCCGCCGCGGGGCGGCCGGAGAGCCCGGTCGAGACCCGCCGCCGGGCCCTCGCCGTGGGCTTCATGACCTGGCCCGAGCCCGGGCCCGACGGCACGGCCGGGGACGGGGGCCGCCCCGGCGGACCGGACCTCGGGAAGGGCCCCGCATGACGGCGGGCACGACGAGAGGCAGGAACCGAATGACGCTGCGTCCGCTGCTGGACGGCGCGCTGACCGTGGCCGCCGCCCGCGCCGGGGCACCCGGCGGGCTGCGGTACACCGAGCGCCAGCTCTACTACGAGCTGTGCCGGGTGCTCCAGCCGCTGCACGCCGGACCGCGCCGGATCCCGTACACGCTGGCACCGCCCGTGCGCTACGCCCGGTTCGCCACCGCGCTCGCCGCCCGCCGCGCCGGGCTGCCCGGTCTGCTGCCGCCGCCCGCGCCCCGCCCGGCCGGCCCCCGGACGACCGCCGCCGCGGAGCCCGACCTCTACGACTACGGGCTGCCCCGGCTGCTGGTCTGCCAGAGCCGGGAGATCACCGCCATGCTGCTCGCCAACGACCTGCACCTGGAGGCCGCCTGCCCGATCGTCGCGGCCGGCGACCTGCCGCTCGACGAACGGCTGGTGGCGGGCCTCGAACGGGCCGGGGGCGCCGTGCTGCACGTGCTGCACGACGCCAGCCCCTCGGGACTCGCCTGCTACGAAGAGGTCCGGGCGGCGTACGGCCCGGGCGCCGCGCACGGCGGGCCGCAGGGCCTCCGGGTCCGCTCGATGGGCCTGGTGCCCCGGCACGCCACCACCCTGCACCTGACCTCCGGACGCGGCCCGCACGGCTACCGCGGGGCGCTGCCCGCCGGGCTGCGCCCCGAGGAACGGGCCTGGCTCGGTAGCGGACGGACCATCGAGCTGGCCGCCGTCTCCCCCGCCCGGCTGCTGCACACGGTTATCCGCCAGGTCCGCGGCGGCGGGACGCCCGGACCGCGCCGCACCCCGCTGACCCGGCGCGTGCGCACCGCGCGCGGCAGCGGCTTCCTCAGCTGGCCGGCCGGCTGAGCCCGCCCCCCTCCCCGCCCCGATCCGTGAGGCCATCCCGATCCGTGAGGACCCCGCACCCATGAGCAACGCACGCCACCTCGGCTACCGCGACGAACTGCTGGCGGACGGCCAAGTGCACCGCCGCTACGAGGACGGCCGCAGCGAGTGGCGCCGGCGCGGCACCGACCGGCAGATCCACTGGCACGACAGCCTCGGCCGCTCCGGCACCGACGAACCCCTCGGCCGCGACCTGGTCAAGCGGCGGTACGCGGACGGCACGACCGAGTACGGCCGGGACATCGGCTACGGGCGCACCGTGTGGGGCGCCGGGCTGGTCACCCTCAACCGCAGCTCCTTCGGCGGGCGGCTCGGCGTGGTGGTCGGCGCCCTCGGCGTGGCCGGCGTCGCCGCGATCACCGCCGCCCAGCTGCCCCCGACCGAGCTGTCGGAGGCGGAGGAGGAACAGCTGCGCGAGGAGGCCCGCCGGCAGCAGTCCTCCGACCTCTCCGGCGGGGGCGGTGGCGGCGACGGCGGCGGCGAGGTGTCGACGGACGACGACGACCACGACGGGACGCACGCCGACCCGGCCGCCGACGACGACTTCGGCGACTGGAACGACTCCGACGACGGCTGGGACGGCGACGACTTCGGCTGAGCCGCCGCCGGCTCCCGGCCCCGGCCCGCCCCGCCGGGCCGCCACTCGACGAAAGGCACCGCACCACCATGCCCCGCTGCTGCGCCTGCGCCGGACCCGACGCCGACCGGGCCCGCGCCCACCTCGCCGCGCTCACCGGCGCCCCCGCGCCCGACGGCGCGCAGGCCGCCCTGCTCCCCGCCGAACCCGGCTTCGCCACCGGCCCGTTCACCGTCGACGGCACCACCGCCGTCGGCGAGGTCACCCTGCACAACCGGCCCGAGCTGCTCGCCGCCCTCGCCGCGGCCGGCTCCCCGGCGCCCGCCGGCTGCCCCGACGGCGAGCTGCTGCTGCGGCTGTGGCTGCGGCTCGGCGCGGACGGCCTGCGCCGGGCCGACGGGATGTTCGCGCTCGCCGTCGTCGACGGCGCCGACCTCGTGCTGGTCCGCGACCACACCGGCACCCGCACCCTGTTCTACGCCCGGGCCGACGGCTGCTGGGCCGCCTCCACCTCGCTGCGCGCCCTGCGCCACTGGCCCGCGCTCGGCACCGGCCTCGACCTGGCCGCCGTCCGCTCCTTCCTGACCTTCGCCTACCTGCCCGGCGAGGAGACCCTGCTGCGCGGCGTCCACGAGGCACTGCCCGGCCGGGTGCTGCGCCTCGCCGCCGACGGCACCGCCCGCCGGGAACCGTACTGGGAGCCCGCCGAGCGGCTGCCCGAGGGCGCGGCGCCGCCCGAGGGGACGTACGTGCGGGAGCTGCGCGAGCTGCTCGAACAGGCCACCGCGCGGCGGCTGCCGGCCGGCGGGCCGGTCGGGGTGCTGCTGTCCGGCGGCGTCGACAGCTCGCTGGTCACCGCGCTGGCCGCCGGGCTGCACGACCACCCGGTGCACACCTACTCGATCAGCTTCGGCGACCGGCTGCCCAACGAGCTGGGGTACTCCGGGCTGGTCGCCCGCCACTGCGGCACCCGGCACCGGATCCTCACCGTCTCCGGCGAGGAGGTCGCCGCCCGGCTCGCCGACACCGTCGCCCTGCTCGACAGCCCGGTCGGCGACCCGCTGACCGTCCCCAACCTGATGCTCGCCGAGGCCGTCGCCGCCGACGGGATCACCGTCTCGCTCAACGGCGAGGGCGGCGACCCGGTGTACGGCGGGCCGAAGAACCTGCCGATGCTGGTCCACGAGATGCACCGGGACGACCCGTCCCCCGAGGCCCGGGCCGAGGCCTATCTGCGGTCCTACCGCAAGTGCTACGAGGACCTGCCCCGGCTGCTGACCGCCGAGGCCCTGCGCGCCCTGGACGGGCAGCCGCAGCCGCGCCGCTTCGTCGCCCCGTACCTGACGCCCGGGCCGATGCACGCGCTGCTCAACCAGCTGCTGCACTGCAACCTGCGGACCAAGGGCGCCCACCACATCCTCACCAAGGTCGAACGGCTCACCGCCTCGCGCGGGGTGCAGGGCCGCTCGCCGCTGTTCGACCGGCAGGTCGTCGACCACGCCTTCGCCACCCCGCCGACCCTCAAGCTGCGCGGCACGGTGGAGAAGTGGGTGCTCAAGGAGGCGGTGCGGGACCTGCTGCCGGCGGCGGTCGTCGACCGGCCGAAGAGCGGCATGCGGGTGCCGGTGCAGCAGTGGCTGCACGGGCCGCTGCGCGAGCTCTCCGGGGACCTGCTGCTCGGGCGCACCGCCCGGGAGCGCGGACTGGTCCGCCCGGACACCGTCCGCACCTGGATGCGCCGCGAGGGCACCCTGCTGCCGCGCCAGGGCGGGAAGCTCTGGCTGGTGCTCACCCTCGAACTCTGGCTGCGCGCCTACGACCTGTGACCCCGTCGAACGTTCCGTCCCCTGCTGCCCCGGCCCGGGAGGCCCCGTCATGGCACCGACCACCGATTCCCCCGAAGCGCCCGAGCTCCACCTGACCGACCCGCGCACCGGCCACACCCGGGGCACGCTCGTCCCGGCGCGCGCCGGTCAGGTCGCCGAGGCCGTCGCCCGCGCCCGGGCCGCCGCCCCGCGCTGGCGCGCGCTCACCCCGCGCGAGCGCGAACGCCGCCTGGACGCGCTCGCCGACCTGATCGAGCGTCACCTCATTGAGTACACCGTGCTGGAGCAGGCCGGCACCGGGAAGCCCGAGGCGGAGGCCGCCGCCGAGATACGCGAGGTCGCCGACCTGTTCCGGTTCTACGCGGGCGCCGCCCGCACCGGCACCGCCCCGGCCGCCGGCCGCTACCTGCCGGGCCACGAGAGCTGGGTGCGCTGGGAGCCGGTCGGCGTGGTCGCGGCCGTCGTGCCGTGGAACTACCCGCTGCTGATGGCCGCCTGGCGCGGCGCCCCGGCGCTCGCCGCCGGGAACACGGTCGTCGTCAAGCCCGCCGAGACCACCCCCGACTCGGCCACCCTGCTCGCCGCCCACGCCGCCGAGGCGCTGGGCGCGGACGTGCTCACCGCCCTGCCCGGCGACCGCGGGACCGGCCGGCTGCTGGTCGCCGCCGACGTCGACCTCATCGCCTTCACCGGCAGCGCCGCCGCCGGGGCCGACATCGCCGCCCGGGCCGGCCACCGCCGGGTCAGCCTGGAACTCGGCGGCAACAGCCCCGTGCTCGTCCTGCCGGACGCCCCCGCGCACACCTGGTCCGCGCTCGCCGCCGCCTGCACCTACAACGCCGGGCAGAGCTGCGCCGCGCCCGCCCGGGTGATCACCCTCACCGAGAACCACGAACGGGCCGTCGGGGCGCTGGCCGCCGCGCTCGGCGAACGCGAGGCCGGCCGGGACTTCGGCCCGCTCAACAACGCCGCCCAGGCCGCCCGCTACGACCGGATCCTCGCCGCCTCGGGCGCGAAGCGCTCGCTGCCCGCGCCCGGCCGCGCCGACGGGCTGTGGCGACCCGCCCGGCTGCTCGCCGACCTCCCGGACGACGACCCGGCGGTGGTCGAGGAGGTCTTCGGCCCGCTGCTCACCGTCCAGCACGCCCCGACCGTCGAGGCGGCCCTCGCGCTCGCCAACGCCGTGCCGCAGGCCCTCGGCGCCAGTGTCTGGACGGGCGACCTGTCCGCCGCCCTCGACCTCACCGCCCGCCTGGACGCCGGCGAGGCCTGGATCAACTGCCACCTCGTCCAGAGCGCCGAACTCCCCCACGGCGGGCGCGGCGCCTCCGGCCAGGGCACCGACCTGTCGGTCCTGGCCCTGCACGAGTACCAGCGCCCGAAGACGGTGACCGCCCGCCTCTGAGCACGCGGCACGAGTCGGTCGCCCCCCCGGCGGACCCGTTCGGCTGAAGGGCGGCAACCGGCCACCCGGCCGCCACCCGCCACCGGGTGGTTCACCCGTTCGCACCGGTTCGCCGGACGGGCGGGCCCCGGTGCCCTAGGGTCGGTGCGGCAAGTGGTCGGAGTGACAGGGGGTACGGCAGGTGCGGTACGGAATCATCGGGACGGGCGGGGTCGCGCGGACGATCGCGGACAAGCTGGTGGCGCTCGGTCACGAGGTGACGCTCGGTTCGCGCAGCAAGGACAACGAGGCGGCCGCCGCCTGGGCCGAACAGGCCGGGGCCGGCGGCCACCACGGGACCTTCGCCGACGCCGCGGCGTTCGGCGAGGTGCTGCTGAACGCCACCCCGGGGACGGTCGCGGTGGAGGCGCTGCGGTCGGCCGGGGCGGAGCACCTGGCGGGCAAGCTGCTGATCGACCTCTCCAACCCGCTGGTCTTCTCGCCGGAGGGCGAGCTGACGCTGGACCCGGTGAACACCGACAGCGTCGGCGAGCGGATCCAGCGGGAGTTCCCGCAGGCGCTGGTGGTGAAGACGCTCAACACGCTGACCGCGCCGCTGATGGTGGACCCGGCCCGGCTGGAGGGCGAGCACAACCTGTTCGTGGCCGGGAACGACGCGGACGCCAAGGCCCGCACGGTGGCGCTGCTGGGCACCTTCGGCTGGCCGGCCGAATGGGTGATCGACCTGGGCGACATCACGGGTGCCCGGGCGATGGAGATGATGATGCCGTTCTGGATCCGCCTGATGGGGGCCTTCGGCACGACGGACTTCAACTACGCGTTCAAGCGCGCCCGGTAGCGGACGCCGGCGCCCCCGCCCCCTGCGAGGAGGGGACG
>NZ_JBHYUU010000241.1:0-10302 GCF_042749955.1 Kitasatospora sp. NPDC059462
CACCACGGGGGGCCGGGCGCGGCGGCGTTCGGCCGGCAGCGGCGATCAGGCGGCGGCGTTCAGGCGGCGGCGGCGTTCAGGCGGCGGCCGACGGGCCGGTGGCGTCGTGGATGAACTCGGCGACCGCCGACGGCCGGGAGACGGCGACGGCGTGCGAGGCGTCGGGCAGCTCCAGGACGGTGGCGCCGGCGCGTTCGGCCGTGAAGCGCTGGACCGCCGGCGGCAGGGCGCGGTCGGCGCCGGTCACCAGGGCCCAGGCCGGCTTGACGCGCCAGGCGGTCTCGGTCGGTTCGTCGGTCAGCACCCGTTCGGCGACGGGCCGTTGCATCGCGGCGAGGGCCCCCGCGAGCTCCGGGTCGAGGTCGGCGGCGACGAGCGAGCCGAAGCAGTCCCCGGGCACCGAGAGCTCGGCCACGTCGGCGCCGTCCACGGCGTACGCGGTGCGGCGCATCCGGGAGGCCAGCGGCGAGGGGGCGAAGCGGCCCGCGAGCGCCCGGTAGCTCTCGCCCGCCTCGGGCAGGTAGGCGGCGACGTAGACCAGCGCGACGACGTTGGGGGCGGTCCCGGCCTCGGTGATCACGGCGCCGCCGTAGGCGTGGCCGACCAGCACCACGGGGCCGTCGATCCCGGCGAGCACCGAGGTCAGGTAGGCGGCGTCGTGGGCGAGGCCGCGCAGCGGGTTGGCGACGGCGAGCACGGTCAGGCCGCGGCGCTGGAGTTCGGCGACGACGCCGAGCCAGGTGGTCGCGTCGGAACAGCCGTCGTGGACGAGCACGACGGTGGGTCTGGTGGAGGGCATGGCGGAGCGGGCCTTTCGCAGGACGGCAGGACGGCAGGACGGCGGAGAGTCGGGACGGCGGAGAGGCGGTCCGGCGGAGAGGCGGTCCGGCGGGGAGACCGGCCGGCGGGGTCCGGGCCGCGGACGGGCGGGCCCCGCCGGCCGGCGGCGTGGGGACGGGCGGTCAGGAGGCCTGCTGCCGGGCGTCGGCGTGCGCGGCGTAGGCCTGCCACTCGCGCGGCGAGACCCCGTAGGTCTCCCGGAACGCGCGGCTGAAGTGGGAGTGGCTGACGAAGCCCCAGCGGTGGGCGACGGCAGCGACGCCGGTCTGCCGGCGGGAGGGCCGTTCCAGCTCCCGGCGGCAGGCGTCCAGGCGCCGTCGGCGCACCCACTGGCCGACGGTCGTGCCGTCCTGCTGGAAGAGCTTGTGCAGGTAGCGCACCGAGATGTGCTGCGAGCGGGCGATCGACTCGGGCGACAGCTCCGGGTCGGCGAGGTTCTCCTCGATGTGGCCGCGGATCCGGGCCAGGATCCCGGCCGTGGCGGTCGGACGGTCCGGGTCGACCCGGTCGAGCAGTTCGGTCACCAGGATGGCCACGATGTCGGAGACGCTGCGCGCGAGGTGGTGGCCGGGCCGGGCGTGGTGGGAGCGGACCTCGGAGGCGAGGGTGCGCAGGAACTGGGAGGCGAGCGAGCCGATGCCTTCGTCCCCCCGGGCCAGCAGCCCGCCGGTGCGCCGGACGTCGCCGTGCCGGACACCGAGGTAGAAGCAGGGGACGCGGAAGCGGACCATCCGGCACCCGGGCCCGGACAGCAGGCCGGTCGGGTACGGGGTGGTGCCGATCAGCAGATCGCCGGGTTCCAGGGCGGTGCTCTCGCCGTCGCGGCGCAGCGAGGCCTCGCCCTGGAGGTGCAGGGCGACGTAGAGGCAGTCCTCGGGGTCGGCGCCGGGCGGCGGCGCGATGACGTCGATGCAGCCCGCGCCGCCGTCGGGGCCGGACTGGTGGGGCTGGTAGGGCTGGTGGGGCGTGGTTTCTGGCATGGGTGAGGGACCCGACGGGATCACGGGAGGCTCCGACCGGTTGGTGTGGCGCTGTTGGTTCAGCGCGGAGGGTGGGCGGGGAGCGGGAGGCGCTCGGGAAGGGGACGTGTCCACGGCGGCGTTGAGCGCGCCGGGGCTCCACGGGGTCTACATGGCCGGCCTCGCAGCGGAGCGCCCGGGCGGGACGACCGGCGGGACCCCGTCGCCGTCGCCGTCACGGTGGGCCGGCCGTACTCCGTCGTCGGTGATCGGTTCACGCATGGTGCTCGTTCACGTCCGTTCGTTTCGGGTCGTCAAGTCGTCACGGGCTCGTCGAGGGGTCGTCAAGTCGTCACGGGGTCTGCGGAGGGGGCGGCGGAAAGGTCCTCGCCGGGGTGTGAGCGGCAGCTCGTGGTGACGATTCTCGCCAGCCGCGGGCCCCGTTGACCACCGACCGGCGTAGGGATTGCCCGGCGGGGCTTCATCGCTCTGTAGCAACCCGGCGTCCTCGTTCCGTAGCACGAGGCCGCCGGCGAAGCCGCAGGTCAGGCCGGTCGGCCGGTGGGGAAGCGGAGCAGGTCCCACAGGCGCAGCCCCAGGTGCAGGACCAGCCGGTGCCCGCCGTCGTCGAGGTCCAGGCCGGTGATCTCCTGGATCTGCCGCAGGCGGTAGTAGAGGGAGGTGCGGTGGACCTCCAGGGCCTCCGCCGTCCTCGGCACCGAGCCGGCGTTCTCCAGGAAGCAGCGCAGCGTCTCCTCCAGGCGGGCGTTCCCGCCGCCGTCCAGCAGCCGGCGCAGCGGCCTGGGCACGAGGGAGTCGTCGAGGGCGGTGTCGGGCAGCTGGAGGAGGACGGCGTGCTCGCCGAGCCGCTCCCAGTCCCCGATGCCGCCGAGCCGGGGCAGCCGGCGGGCGGCGCGGGCCGCCACCCGGGCCTGGTCGTGGGAGATCCAGGCGTCGGCGAGGTCGGCCTGGCGCCCGCCGACGCCCACCATCGTCGTGGCTCCCCGCTCCAGGAAGGTCTCCAGCGAGCGGACGATGCCCCGGGACTGCGGCTCCAGGTCCGCGTCCGTGGGCTCGCGCTCGAAGACCTGGACCAGGACGGCCCGGTCCTGCTCGATCGCGAACAGGCCGTGGGCGGTGCGGGTCTGCCGGAACGGCTCCAGGGCGCCGCGCAGCGCCACCTCGACCTGGCCGGAGGGCCCGCGCACCCCGGAGACGGTCACGGTGGTGACCACCACGTGGGGGCCGGCGGGCAGCAGGCCGTCGTCCAGCAGCTGCCGGCGGGTCTCGCAGCGCTGCGCCGCGTCCGGGCCGACCAGCCGGTTCACCAGCTCGCGGGTGCGCTCCTCGTCGGCGCCGGAGGCCAGCCGCTCGGCGTACATCTCGACGGCCACGGCGCGCGAGACGCGGGCGATGGCCTCGATCTCGGCCGCGCCGAGGTCGCCCTCCCCCGCCACGACGATGAGGATGCCGAGCAGGTGGCCGCGTTCGCGGACCGGGACGCAGTAGCGCGGCCGCAGGCCCAGGTCGTCGCGACCGTCCAGGTGGCCCGGCCTGGTCCACCGCGCCACGCCCCGGGAGAGCACGTAGCGGATGATCTCGTCGTCCGCGATGCCCTGGAGCAGCGTGCGCACCCGCACCCCGTCCTCGTCACCGAAGTGACGGCTGGTGCAGATCATCCGCACCAACGGGTCGTCGAGGACGACGGAGCGTCCCAGTTCCTCGGCCAGGCCGTCGACCAGCGACTGCAGCGCCTCGCCGGCCGGACGGGCGCGCTGGATCCACCTCTTCATGATCAGTTACCTCCCGGCCGCATTCATACAAGAGGCGAAACGGGATAGACAAACGTTCAACAAAGTGCGGACGAGCCCGTCCGCCGCCCGGAAAAGGCGGTGATGACCGGACGGTACGCCCGCGTCCCGTCCCGCCGCGACGGGCGGACGGTGCGCGGATCGTCATGCCGCGGTGCACCGCCGGAACATCTCCCCCGACACCGCCTCCTAACGTGGGCGGCGATTCGCCTCTCCCCTGTCCGTCGGCAGCTCCCAGGGCCCGGGGCGAGAGCAGCGCGCCGCCGCCGGGCCTCCGGCGGACGGCCCTCTTCGCCCAGCAACCCCGACCCGGTCGCCCGGCGACCCCGACCCAGGAGAACCCCATGTCCGCGCCCCACCCCCTCCCCAGCCCGCAGCCCTGCCCGGAGCCGGGAGCGGAGACCACCGGCACCGACGTCGTGGTCGACGCCCGCATCGTGCTCGGCGAGGGCCAGTCCCTCGGCATCCCCGTGCGCTTCGCCTACCGCGGTGACGACCCGTTCGCCGTCTCCCTCGAATTCCTCGGCGCCGCCGCCGAGGCGGGCACCTGGAAGTTCTCCCGCGACCTGCTGTGGGACGGCCTGCAGCGGCCCGTCGGCACCGGCGACGTCCGGATCTGGCCGCCCTGCACCTGCCACGGCCGCACCTCGCTGCGGATCATGCTCCAGGGGCAGGACGGCTCCGTGCTGGTCGACCTGCCGGCCCGCCAGCTGCGGCGCTGGCTGCGCCGGGAGAGCTTCGCGCTGGTCCCCCGGGGCACCGAGGCGTCCCTGATCGACTGGGACACCGAGCTGGGCGGCCTGACGGGCTGACCTCACCCGCCCGGAACGCGCGGCAGCACGTCCGCCGCCGCGTCGGCGACCAGCTCCGGCGGCTGCCCGACGTACAGGGTGGCGCCCCGCTCGTCCGGTTCCAGCGGTTCCAGGGTGGCGAGCTGCGAGTCCAGCAGCGACCCCGGCATGAAGTGGCCCGAGCGACGGCCGATCCGCTCCGCCAGCAGGTCGTGCCCGGCCGTCAGGTGCAGGAAGAACGCGCCGGGGCAGGCCGCCCGCAGGACGTCCCGGTAGCGCCGCTTCAGCGCGGAGCAGGCGATCACCCCGCCGGTGCCCGCCTCCTCGCGCTCGTGCAGCCAGCGCCCGACCGTCTCCAGCCAGGGCCGGCGCACCGCGTCGTCCAGCGGGACGCCCGCCGCCATCCGGGCGATGTCGGCCGGGCGGTGGAAGTCGTCCGCGTCCGCGAAGGGGGCCGCCAGGCGCTCGGCGAGCAGCCGGGCCACCGTGGTCTTGCCGGTGCCGGAGACCCCGAGGACCACGACGCACGGGGCACGCCGCGCCCTGCCGGGCGGGGCCGGGGTGGCGTCCGCCATCGCGCCGCGCCTACGGGTGCCGGGGCGCCGGGCCCGCGGAGCCGGCCGGGTACTCCTCCAGCGGCACGAGGTCCCGCTCCCACGCGGAGAGCACCGGTTCCAGGACCCGCCACGCCTCCTCGGCCTCGTCGCCGCGGATGGACAGCGCCGGGTCGCCCTTCAGCACGTCCAGCAGCAGCCGGCCGTAGGCGGGCAGCTCCGCCGGGTCCATCCGGGCGGTCAGCGACAGCGGCGCCAGTTCATGGGCCCGGGTGCCGATGCCGGTCAGGTCCAGGGCGAGGCCCTCCGGTTCGAGGGCGAAGCGCAGCACGTTGGGCGCCGCCTCCCGGCCCTCGCCGAACGGCAGGTGCGGCACCGGCCGGAAGCGCACCGCGACCTCCTTGCGGTCCTCCCCGAGCGCCTTGCCGCTGCGCAGCCGGAAGCGCGTCCCGGACCAGCGCCAGCTGTCCAGTTCCAGTTCCACCTCGGCGAAGGTCTCGGTGCGGCGCCCCGGGTCGACGCCCTCCTCGTCGGCGTACGCGGGGACGGCGCGCTCACCGGCCTTCCCCGGCAGGTAGCGGGCCCGGCGGGTGCGGTGCAGCACGTCGTCCCCGGTCAGCGGCCGCACCGAGCGCAGCACGTCCACCTTGCGGTCGCGCAGGTCGCGCTCGCCGAGGGTGATCGGCGGTTCCATGGCGACCAGGCAGAGCAGTTGCAGCAGGTGGTTCTGGATCATGTCCTTGAGCGCGCCGACGGTGTCGTAGTAGCCGGCCCGGCCCTCCAGGGCGAGGGTCTCGTCCCAGACGATGTCGACCGCGGCGATGTGGGTGCTGTTCCAGATCGGCTCCAGCACCCGGTTGGCCAGCCGGCTGCCCAGCACGTTCTGGACGGTCGCCATGGCCAGGAAGTGGTCGACCCGGAACACCGCGCGCTCCGGCACCAGCTCCGCCAGCAGCCGGTTCAGCTCCCGGGCGCTGGCGAGGTCCTCGCCGAACGGCTTCTCCAGCACGATCCGGCTGCCGGGCGGCAGGCCGGCCCGGTGCAGGGCGGTGACCGCGGCGGGGAACAGCGCCGGGGGCAGGGCCAGGTAGACGGCGACCGGCCCCTCCCCGGCGACCACCGCGGCGACGTCGTCGGCGCTGGTGACGTCGGCCCGCAGGTAGCGCGCCGACGCGGTGACCCACGCCGTGGCGTCGGCCGGGCAGCCCTCGCCGTGGCGGTCCAGCCGGTCGGCGACCCACTGCCGGTAGCGCTCGGTGGACCAGTCCTCGCGGCTGGCGCCGGTCAGCTCCAGCCGGTCGCCGAGGTGGCCGCCGGCCCGCAGCGCGGCCAGCGCCGGCAGCAGGAAGCGCGCGGTGAGGTCGCCCGTCGCGCCGAAGACCGCGAGCCGCTCGATCACCGCCGCACCCCCGCCCTGGCCCGCGCCAGGTTCACGCCGCTGGCGGTGATGCCGATGTGGCTGAACGCCTGGGGGAAGTTGCCCATGAACTCTCCTGTGGACGGGTCGATCTGCTCCGACATCAGCCCCAGCGGGCTCGCCCGGGAGCAGAGCGAGTCGTACAGCTCCTCGGCCTCCTCCGTGCGGCCCTGGCCGATGAGGTTGTCGACCAGCCAGAAGCTGCACAGCACGAAGGCGCCCTCGTCGCCGGCCAGGCCGTCGGGGGACTCCTCGTGCAGGTAGCGGTGGAGCAGCCCGCCGCCGGCGGACAGCCGCTCGGCGACGGCCGTGGTGGTCGCCACCATCCGCGGGTGGTCGATCGGCACCACGTGGCGCAGCGGGAGCGCCAGCAGGCTGGCGTCCAGCACGCCGCCGCCGTCCAGGTGGGCGCTGAGGGTCTTGGCGGGCTCGTCCCAGGACTGCTCCAGGATGAGCCGGCTCAGGTGGTCCGCCGAGGCGCGCCAGCGGGCGGTCCTGATCGGCAGGCCGAGCCGCTCGCCGATCTGCGCGGCCCGGTCCAGGGCCACCTGGCACAGCCCGGCCGAGTAGGTGAACACCCGTCCCTCGCTGCGCACTTCCCAGATGCCCTGGTCGGGCTCGCGCCAGGCCTGCTCGGCGGCGTCGGCGAGGGTGGCGAGGCCGGCCCACAGGGCGGGCTGGATCTCGCCGCCGGCCCGCAGCCACTGGTCGGCGCAGTCCAGGATCTCGCCGTAGACGTCGTGCTGGCGCTGGTCGGCCGCGCCGTTGCCCCAGCGCACCGGGGCGGAGCGCCGGTAGCCCTCCAGCTCGGCGTCCTCGGTCTCGTCCGGGACGGGGCCGCCGCGCAGGTCGTACATGATGCGGGGCCGGCCGCTGTCCTCGAAGGCGTCGAGCACCCAGCCGAGGAAGGCGTCGGCCTCGCCGCGAAAGCCGATGCGGCGCAGCGCGAAGACGGCGAACGCGGCGTCGCGGATCCAGGCGTAGCGGTAGTCCCAGTTGCGGATGCCGCCGATCGGGGCGGGCAGCGAGGAGGTGGGCGCGGCGACCAGCGAGCCGTTGGCCCAGTCGTCGCACAGCTTGAGGGTGACGGCCGCGCGTCGCACCAGGGCCTGCTGGGGGCCCTCGTAGTCGAAGTGCCGCATCCAGCGGCGCCAGGCGTCGGCGGTGCCCTTCAGCATGGCGTCGGTGTCGACCCGGTGGTGGCGGTGGAAGCGGCCCCAGGAGAGCACCAGGTCGAGCCGGTCGCCCCGGCGCAGGTCGTGGGTGCTGTGCAGGCCCTCCAGCGGGCGGTTGGAGCGCAGGTGCAGCCGCAGGCCCGGACGGCGCAGCGGGCGCAGCTCCAGTCCGCTGAACAGCGCCCTGGTGCGCGCCCCGCCGCGCGGCTCCAGCTCCGCCCGCAGCCGGACGTGGCCGTCCAGCACGACGGCGGAGCGCACGAGTTCGGAGCGGTCGGCGGGGGCGTTGTCGGTGAGGTCGGCGCCGGAGCGCAGCGCCAGCGCGTCGGTGACGCGCACCAGGCCGGTGGCGCTGCGCAGTTCGGTGACCAGGACCCCGGTGTCGGGCTCGTAGCGCTGCCGGGCCTCGACCAGGTCCTCGGGCGCCAGGGTGAAGTGCCCGCCCCGGGTGCGGTCCAGCAGCCCGCAGAACAGGGGTTCGGCGTCGAACCGGGGCAGGCAGAGCCACGGGATGGAGCCGTCCAGGCCGACCAGGGCGGCGGTCGTGCCGTCCCCGATGAGGCCGAGGTCCTCCAGCGGCAGGTAGCCCTGCCGCCGGCGGACCGGCCGGAACGGTGGATCGGGGTCGTGCATGCCGCCTCGCTTCCGCAGCGCCGGGGGGATGTCGTCCGCAGGGGACGGGTGGACAGGTGGACGGGTGGACGGGGGACGGATGGACGGGGGACGGGGGGACGGAGGGACGGCTAGAAGGCGATCAGCACCTTCACGACGTCCTCCAGCTTCTTGTCCGCGACCTCGAAGGCCCGTTCCATCTCCCCGCCGGGCACGGCACTCGGCCGCCCGGGCCGCTGCTGCTTCCACCGTCGCCGCTCCGGTGCCGGAGCGCGACCCGGCCGCCGCGGCAGCGGTGCGTTCCGGTGAAAACCGCGGGCCGCCGGGCGCAGCCGCTCCCGCGCCGTCCGGCCCGCAGGGGCCGCCTGCTAGCGTCGGAGCGCTTGCGGCAGACGGCGGAGGCGGCCGGCGGACGCAGCCGGCGGACCACGGACGACGGAGGGTGCAGTGGAGGGTTCTGTGCAGGGTGCTGGGGCGGACAAGGGCGCGGAGCGGGCCTTCATCGGGTCGTTCACCTCGGCGGGCGGACGCGGGATCGTCGTCGCGGCGGTGGACCCGCACACCGGGGCCCTGACCGAGACCGGCGCCGTCGACGCCGCCCCCAACCCGTCCTACCTCGCCCTCGGACAGGCGGAGCGCGGCCCCGTGCTCTACGCCGTCTCGGAGACGCTGCCCGGCGCCGTCGCCGCCTACGACCTCACCGGCCCGCTCCCCCGCCCGCTCGGCGCCCCCGTGGCGGTGCGCGGCGACGAGCCCACCCACCTCGCCCTCAGCCGGGGCCACCTGCTGACCGCCAACTACGGCTCCGGCAGCGTCAGCGTGCTGCCGCTCGCCGCCGACGGCGCGCCGCAGGCCCCCAGCGACGTCCTGCCGAACGAGGGCAGCGGCCCGGACCCCGATCGCCAACTCGCCCCGCACGCCCACCAGGTGCTGCCCGACCCGTCCGGCCGCTGGGTGCTCGGCGTCGACCTCGGCACCGACGCGGTGCGGATCTGCGCCCTGGACCCGGCGACCGGCGGGCTGACCCCGCACGGACAGACCGCGCTGTCGCCCGGCACCGGCCCGCGGCACCTCGCCTTCCACCCCGCCGGGCGTCACGCGTACGTGCTCGGCGAGCTGCGCCCGACGGTGACCGTGTGCCGCTGGGACGCGACGGCCGGAGAGCTCGACCCGGTCGCCGTGGTCCCGCTGTTCCCCGACGGCTCCGAGCTGCCCGCCTTCCCGTCGGCCCCCGTGGTCTCCCACGACGGCCGCCACCTGTGGGTGGCCGTGCGCGGCACCGACACCATCGTCGTGCTCGCGCTCGACGCGGACGGCGAACGGGCGCGGGTGGTGGCCTCGGTGCCGTGCGGGGGCGCGTGGCCGCGCGACCTCGTCCTCGACCCGTCGGGCACCCGCCTCTACGCGGCCAACGAGCGCTCGGGGGACGTCAGCTGGTTCGACCTCGACGCCGAGAGCGGCCTGCCGCGCCCGGCAGGCTCGCTGCCGGTACCGGCGCCGTCCACCGTCCTCTTCGGCTGACAGGCTGACGAAGCTGCCAGGGCTGACGGCTCCGCCCGCCGTCAGTCGCGGTACACCAGGACCGGGCAGGTGGCGTGCCGGGTGCAGTGCTGGGCCACCGAGCCCAGCAGCATCCCGGAGAAGCCGCCGAGCCCCCGGCTGCCGACCACCAGCAGGGACGCGCCCCGGGACGCCTCGATCAGCGCACCGGCCGGCGAGCCGTAGCGCGGCACGATCCGCACCTCCGCCACCGGCTGCGGCCCGACCGCGTCCGCCACGGCCCGGGCGGCCTCCCGGCGCGCCTTGCCCTCCAGCTCCGCCTCGTCGGTGCTGCCCGGCGGGAACCAGCCGCGCGCACCGTGGAACGTCGGGTACTCCCAGGCGATCACCGCCTCGACCACGGCCCCGGTGAGGTCCGCCTGCCGCACCGCCCAGCGGAGCGCCTGCTTCGACGGCTCCGACCCGTCCACCCCGACCACGATGCGGCCGGTCTCCTCACGCTGCTCCGCCATGGCCTCTCCTCGGCTCGACACCCCCTCCCTTCCCCTCCCCTCCACCCTCCCGCCGACCACCCCGCCCGCGCCGCGGGCCGGTGGTGCGCTCGGAGGTCAGCGTGCCGTCCGGGTTCGCCCACAGGGTGACG
>NZ_JBHYUU010000242.1:0-10298 GCF_042749955.1 Kitasatospora sp. NPDC059462
CACCCCGGCCGTCCAGAGCAGCAACTCGCCCAGGGCGGGGCCGGCCTGCGGCCCCGCCCCGTCGGCCAGGAAACGGAGCCGGGCGCCGGCCCGGTCCAGCACCCGTACGAGGTTCCCCGCCCCGGCCTCCTCCAGCCACCGGCGCACGGCCTCCTCACCGCCCCCGGAACCGCCGTCGGGACCGGGACCGGCCGGGGTGGCGCGCAGCGCGGCGGTCCGGGTGAGCACCACGGCGATCCGCCGCGGCCGGCGCCACCGGGGAAGGGCGCCGACGGTCCGCAGCAGCCGCTCGGCGGCCGGGACGGACCCGGGCGCGGACGACGCGGCCCCGCCGGGCAGCGCCCGCCGCACCGACGGCAGCGTCAGCGCGTCGAGGACCAGCACCAGGCCGTGCGCGCGGCGCAGACCGTCCAGCGCGTCGAGTCCGGACTGCTCCTCGAACACCGGGCCCGGCGGATCCAGCAGCACCAGCGCCCGCCGACCGCCGCGCAGCCCCGAGAGCTCCGCCACCGCCGCGCCCGGCGGCGCGCCGCCGACCCGCCCGCCCAGCGCTCCGACGACCCCGGCCAGATGCGCGAACCCGCCGCGCACGACGGTGCTGCGCCCCGAACCGGCCGCGCCCGCGACCAGCACCACCCGCGCCGGCGAGCCGCCCGGCGGCACCGGCCGGGAGCAGTGCGGGCAGCGGGCCTCCAGCCGCCACCCGCCGAACAGCGTGCCGGCGGGCAGCCCGGCCCCGCAGCGGCAGGTGCGGCGCAGGCCGCCGTAGCGGTCGGGGGCGAGCCGCCGGTGCACCGCGCCGCACCCGGGACAGAGCCGGAGCGGCAGCTCCACCGCCCGGCCGCAGGACGGATGCGGGCAGACCGGGGCGGCGCCGGTCAGCCGGCGGCCGAGGCGGTCGGCCGCCCGGCAGGCCGTCCACCAGAGCCGGAAGACCGCCAGCAGTGCCGCCCGGACCAGCAGCTGGCAGAGCAGGGCGGGCAGCGCGAGGAGCGCCGACACCAGGACGGCCACGCCGACGCTGCAGCCCCTGAGGGCGCAGAACAGCCCGCCGAGACAGCGGGTGACGAGCAGTTCGGTACGCCGCCAGGGCCGGCCCTCGGGCGGCGGCGGCCCGGGGTCCCACCGGAAGGCGGCCCGGAACTGGTCCGCGTAGGCCCGCCGCAGGTCGTGCGAGACCGAGCGCAGCGCCAGGGCGCCGGCCCGGTGCAGATAGGGCTCCCGGGCGGTGCCGTCGCCGGTGGCGGCGGGCGCGGGCGCACCGGCGCCGAACGCGCGCCGCACGGCTTGCGCATGGCGCAGCACCAGGCGGGGCAGGGCGACCAGCAGGCAGTGCAGCGCGACACCGGCGACCGCGAGCAGGAAGGCGAACCAGAGCAGCACCGGGAGCAGCAGGAGGCCGAAGAGGATGCTGCCCCACGCCTCGGCCGTCGGGCCCCGACGGCGCGCCCGGCCGGCCCCGCCGCGCCCCGGCCTCACGCCCGCCCCGCCCTCGTCGCGCGCGGCAGGAAGCCGAAGCGGTGCAGCAGCCACAGCAGCGGGTCCTCGACCCGGTGCGGGCGCGGGCCACCCGGCGGCGTCGCGCCGGGGCGCGGCGGGGCGCCGAGCGCGGAGAACGCGAAGAGCTGGTGCTCGGCCCGGCCCTCGCGCAGCCGCCGGACCGCCGCGTCGCCCTGCCAGAGCTCCAGCAGCGCCCGCAGCTCGGTGTCCACGATCGCGCGGTCCACCGGATCGAAGCCCGGCCGGGGCCGGCGACGGCGGTGCAGCGGGGAGTACGGCGGCAGCAGCGGGGCCGGCAGGTCGAACTTGGCCAGCCCGACCGCGACCGGGACGCCGATCCGGCCGCCGGCGTCCCGGGGCAGCGCGTCGATCGCCCGGTCCAGGGCCTCCGCCGACCGCGTGCCGCGGCCGGGGCGGCCGAGCCCGGTGCCGGGCAGGTCGCGGGGATCGAGCAGCAGCACCGCCGCGTCCGCCGCCGCCAGGGCCGGCCGGGCGTCGGCGTCGGCGGGGGTGTCCAGCAGGACCAGCGTCAGCGACCGTTCCCGCCGGCCGTGCCCGCGGCTCAGCCGGTGGACCAGCGGCCGGAAGCCCTCGCCGGGGGCGTGCGGGGAGAGCGCGCGCTCCTCCTCGTAGAGCGGGCGCTCGTAGTGCCGCCGCAGCCCCGTCTCGGTCCGGTCGTCGCCGGGCAGCAGCGCCACGCCCAGCTCCGCCCCGAGGCCGTGCCGCAGCTCGTGCAGCAGCACGGCGAGGAAGGTGCTCCTGCCGCTGCCCGGCGGCCCCACCACCGCGACGATCCGCCCCGGCTCCCCGGGCCGCCCCTCGGGCAGCCGCTCCCCGCACCGCCGGCAGTGGCGGCGCGCGGTCGTCCGCCCGCAGCCGTCGCAGACGGCGGCGGAGGGCGTGCGCGGACCGGCGGCGGGCCGGCGGTCACCGGCGCACGGATCCGGCCCGGCGACGCAGCGGTAGACGATCTCCGCGCGGCCGACCCGCCGCGGACAGGACGGGCAGATCAGCACGGCCCCGGGCCGGCCGAGGGCGCTCACGCCCGCCCCCCACCGGCCCGCAGGCGGTGGACCGGCGGATCGACGAGGACGACCTCCTCGTCGGCCGCGAAGCAGCGCAGCCAGCGGACCCGGCCGCCCCGGGGCAGCCGGGCGGTGAGCACGGCGGGCCGGCCGGGGCCGATCCGCACCGGGCCGGCCTCGGCGAGCGTCGTGCCGTCCCCGGCGGCGAGCGGCCAGGCCGGCCCGGTCGAACCGACCAGCAGCAGACCCGGCACCAGCACCTCGGTGGCGCACCGGAAGACCGCCCGCACCGAGCGCCGGCCCGGCAGCCCCCGGCGGGTGAGCGTGTAGGGGACCTCGATCCGGGCCGGCAGGACCAGCCGCACCGGTGCGCCGAACGCCGGCAGGCCGTCCGCCCGGCCGACCGGGCGCAGCTCGATCTCGACGGCCGCTCCGTGCGGAGCGGGGATCCGGACGCCGTCGCGGTGGACGTAGCCGAGGCGGGTGACGGTCCGCCGCCGGGGCGCGCCCCCGGCGACCTGCCAGCGCACCTCGGCCTCGCCGGGCCCGTCCGGCGGCCAGTCGAAGGTGACCACCGCCTCGCCCGCGTCCCGGGCCACCGTCGCGTTCGCCGGCTCCGGGACGGCCACCACCGGCCGGCTCGCCCCGATCGCGGCGCGCTCGCCGGCGACCGTGACCACGGCGACCACGGCGCCGCGCCGCGGGGGCCGGAACCGCAGACCGCCGGCGACCGGCCGGGCCGTCAGCCGGGTGCCCCGGGCGGCGAGCTCGGCCGGGCGCAGCAGCCGGCCCACCGGCCACGGGGGCCGGGCGTCGAAGGCGTAGAGGCGCACCTCGCCGTGCGCGGGCTGCGCCCCGGTCGCGAAGCGGGCCTCGAACAGCCCGGGCTCCTCCGCGGAGGGCTCCACGGTGAGGTCGGTCACCGGCTCCGGCGGCGCCAGCGGGACGGCGCTGAGCCACCGGCCGCCGGTGGCCGTCGTCCGGCCGTCGTCCTCCCGGTAGAGCACCTGGATCCGGTAGGCGTGGACGCGGCCGTTGGGCCGGCCCCGGTCGGTGAAGCCGTCCGCGCGGGCGGGCACCGGGGCGGCAGGCTCCTCGGGAGCGTCCGGGTCATGCGGGTCGTCCGGGTCGTCCGGGTCGTCCCGGGCGTCCGGGTCGGTGCGACGGGTGACGCGCACGGCCTCCGCGCCCGCCGGGAGCCGCCAACTGCCGCTCACCACACCGTCGTCCGCCTCCAGCCTGGCCTCCCCGACCTCCGGCCGGTGACGCACCGGGCCGCAGACGACGAGCGGGGAGTACAGCCCGTCCGGCGAGGCGGAGCGCCGCACCACGACCCCGTAGTGGACGGGCACGTTCACCGGCGCCCCCTCGTCCACCAGCGAGGTCGCGCCGGGAGCGGGCGGCGTCAGGAGCGTGCCGTCGGCCACCGACCGCGGGGCCCGGCCGGCCCGGCGCACCACCAGGTACTCCGGCCGCCCGGCCGTCGAGGGGCTCGGCCGCCACTCCACCAGCACGCCCGTGCGGTCCGGCGTCGCGCTCACCCGGGGCACCGGACGGACCGGCAGCGAGCGGCGCACCTCGTCGAGCCGGGGAAGGTCCCGGACCAGCGTCTCGGCCCGGTCGAGCAGCGACCAGGCCTCGTCCGGATCGGCGGTCCGGCGCCCGGAGGCGAGGTCGCCGAGCCGCCGCGCCTCGGCCAGCGCGGCGCGGACGTGCGCGGCCGGCGCCACGGCCTCCGGCGGGAGCGACTGCGCGGGGAGCCGGTCGAGCACCGCCGCCGCCTCGGCCAGCATCCCGTCCGCGACCAGGGCGCGCAGCCGCGCGGTGACCGGATCGGGGTCCGGCTCCTCCAGGACCGCCAGGACCAGCCGCCGGGCCTCGGGCGCGGCGACCGAGAGCCCCCGCTCGGCGTGCCCCAGCAGGGTCCCCGCACCGGCCCGGGCGGCCCGCCGGGCCCGCAGCGGCTCGGCCAGCTCGTACAGCAGGACCGCCCGCAACCCCTCCGGACCGCGATCACCGAGCACCTTGCGCGCCGCGGCGGCCACGGCCTGCGCCGCGGTGTGCGCGGCGCCGTGCGGCTGCCGGCCCCAGCGCAACGCGGCCGCCTCCAGCTCGGGTTCGCCCGGCGCCGGGCCGGTGAACGGGCGCACCGGACCGGCGACGCGCTCCCCGGGACCGCCGGCGGCCAGGAAGTCGGCGAGGTGGCGCAGCCGCAGGACGGCCAGCTGCCGGGCGCAGCGCGCGTAGGCCGGGTGCGGCAGGTCGCGGGGGAGCGGGTCCGGGTCCGCGACGGTCACCGACAGCGCCGTCAGGGCCTCGTCGAGCCGTGCGCGGTCCGCCCGGTGGACGGCGCCGACGCCCGCCAGCGTGGCGGGCGTGACCAGGCCGAGCCCGCCGGCGGCCTCGCGCAGGGCGGCACGCAGATCGTCGCGCGCGGCCGCGGCGGCCCGGCCCTGCTCGGCGACCGCCGCCCGCAGCGGGCCGAGGTCGCCGCCCCGCGCCGCCTCGAAGAGGCCCTGGTGCAGCAGGTGGCCGGCCTCCAGCTCCTCGATCACCGGGAGGTACCTGAGCCGGGTGCGGTGGCGCCGCCAGCAGGCGCGGGCCTGCCGCACCGACTCCTCGACCCCGGGGGCGGTGAACTCCGCCGGGAGCTGGTAGCGGTGCCGCAGGTCCTCGTCCACCGGAAGACCCCGGTCGAGCACCTCGCGCAGGTAGCGCGCCTCGTCGAAGGCCATCTCGGACGGTGCCCCGCCGCCGTCAGACGATCTGCTCGCGGCTCAGCACGATCCTGGCCTCGTCCACGGCCGCCGCGTCCATCCCGCCGATCTGCACGGACAGTTCGAGGCGCCGGCCCGTCTCGCGCTCGGTGGCGACCACCTCCAGCAGCCCCGAGGAACCGAGCGAGAACTCGCAGGCGAACGGCCAGCGGGCGGGCTTGCCCGGGGGGATGTCCAGATTGCCCTCGGCGACCACCGTGTTGTGGTCGAGCTGCTCGGACTCCACCGCGCCGGCCTGCTCCATCACCTGGATCCGCACCACGCGCTGGCCCTCGCGGACGGTGAAGAAGTCCTGGCTCACCGCCGCCGGGAGGGTGTCGTTCGCGTGGACGAGGTGAGTGACGTACTCGCGGTCGGTCTCGACGTCCAGCACCCGGATGCCGTAGCCGCGCGCGGCCACCGTGGCGACCTGGTAGGCCTGCCGGGTGATCCGGCCGGCGTCGGGCACGTCCGGGGCCTCGGAGGCGGGCAGTTCGCCGCTCTTGACGATGTACAGGGCCCGGTCCAGGGCGTACAGCGCGGCGCCGCGCGCGACCGTCAGGTCCGGGTTGTGCAGCCGGGGTTCGAAGCCGAACTCCTCGCGCAGCCGCTGCGCCACGGCGGGCATCTTGGTGGACCCGCCGACCAGCAGCACCTCGTCGAAGCGCTCGACCCCGCGCCGGCGGGCCAGGGCCAGCGTGCGCCGGGTGATCTCGACCGTGCGGTCGAGCAGGTCGCGGGTCAGCTCCTCCAGCAGGTCGCGGGTCAGCTCGACCTCGGCGACCAGGCCCTGGTGCATCACGCGGACGGTGTAGCGCTCGCGGAACGACAGCGCCCGCTTCGCGTCCTCGGCGTCCCGGCGCAGCTGGGTCTCCGAGTGCTGGTCCGCCAACGGGTCGTCCGCCTCGGGGAACCGCGTGCGGAACGCCTCGACCAGGTGCATCACGACGCGGTCGTCGAAGTCGGTCCCGCCGAGCTCCTTGGCCCCGTCGGTGCACACCACCGTCAGGTCGGTGCCGCGCAGGGTGAGCACGGTGGTGTCGAAGGTGCCGCCGCCCAGGTCGTAGACGAGCACCGCGCGGTCGCGCCCGGTGTCGCCGTCGGTGTCGAGCACCCCGTAGTCGAGCGCGGCGGCGATCGGCTCGGCGACCACGTCCAGCACCCGCAGCCCGGCGATCTCCCCGGCCTTGCGGGTGGCGTCGCGCTCCGCGAGCCCGAAGTACGCGGGCACGGTGATCACCACGTCCCGCACCTCCGCCCCGCCGCTGACGCGCGCGTCGTCCGCGAGCTTGCGCAGGATCCGGGCCGACACCTCCTCGGGCGTGAACGGGCGCCCGTGGAACTCGCGCAGCACCGGCTCGCCCATGTCCCGCTTGATCAGCCGCACCACCCGCTCCGGGTCCAGCACGGCCGCGTCCTTGGCGCTCTGGCCGACGACGGTGCTGTCCGCGCTCTCGAAGTACACGACGGAGGGGGTGGTGTCGGAACCCTCCAGGTTCCGCAGCACGGTGGGCCGGCCCACGTCGTCGACGCAGGCGACGCAGGAGTAGGTGGTGCCGAGATCGATGCCGAAGACAGCCATGCGGACCCTTCCCCGAGGAGTCGCCGAAACAGTGGTCAGGAACGGTGGTCAGGAACGGTGGGCGGCCGCGCCGGGGTCCCAACGGGCCACCAGCACCTCGGCCTTGCGCACCACCCGGTCACCGGCCGCGAAGCCCGCCGAGACGACGCCGGTGACCGTGCGGTCGTCCTCGGACGTGCGGGCGGCCTCCCGCCCCACCGGCCGGTGCCGGGCCGGATCGTAGGGCTCGCCCACCCGCGCCGTGTAGCGCTCGACGCCGGTGCCGGCCAGCGCGTCCGCCGCCTCGTCCGCGAACGCCCGCAACAGCGCGGCCGACTCCTCGACCGTGAGCGGTGCTTCGAGTGAGGCGGCCTGCCTCAGGAGCTGGTCGTGCAGCCGGATCAACGGGTGGCGGACCAGGTCGAGCGCCCGCTCCACCTCCCCGCGCCGCAAGTCCTCCAGCTCCGCGTGCAGCCGGGCGATCACCGTCTCCCGCCGCTGCGCCAGCTCCTGTTCCCGGGCCAGCGCGGCGGTGAACTCCCGTGCCAGCCCCGCGATCTCCCCACCGGTACCGGCGTCCCCCGCCTCGTCGCCCGCCTCGTCCACCGCGACCCCCGATCCCCGCGCCAAGTCCCGTCATCGTAGCGGTCCTCGCCCGTCCGCGACCGGTCGACGGCGAACGTCCGGCCGCCGGCCCCGTACAGGACTGCGGGCCTCCCCGGTGGATCCGGGGAGGCCCGCAGTCGGCTCACGGCTCAGGAGTGCGTCTGCCCTCCGTCACCAGGCCGCGGTGTTCGAGCCGGTTTCGTAGTCGACCGGGGAGTCGTGTTCCCAGACGTCCCCGGTGACCTCCTCATAGGCGTCCTCGATGACGTTGAGGACGTCCTGGCCGCACCAGTCCCAGGCCGTGGCGAAGGCCGAGGGGTCCTTGAGGACCTCGTGGTAGACCTTCGACCCGGAGACGACCACCGCGCAGCGTGCGAACAGGAAGTCGTCGTCGCCCTGCCCGTCGGCCTCGTAGGCGCCCGAGAAGCTGTAGCCGGCCTCGCTGAGGTCCCGCCGGTCGAGGTCGAAGAGGACCTCGCTCAGCCGGTCGTGGAACGAGGTGATCTCGTCCCCCGGGAGGGATTCCAGTTTCTCCTCGATCTCGGTGACCGTCTCGTGCATCTCAGGGCCGACGGAGGAATCGATGATCCTCCAGAACTCCGAGCGATCCATGTCCTGCGACTTCCTTCCTCCGAGCGCCGCCGTTTCCGGCGCCGCTCAATGGTCCACGGGGTTGCCGGGGGCCCGGCGGCCGAACCGCTTGGTGTGCTTCCTGATCTTCGCGGTCTCGACCTTCTTGGCCGCCCCCACGGTGCCGAATCTACGCAACACCTTGGATTCGTATTTCTCGTACCCTGCTTTCTTGTTCAGCTTCCGGACCTGCTTCTCCGCGCGCTTGGACTTTCCGTCGAGCCGGAGTCCGTGCCGCTTCGATCCGGTGCCGGTGCCGTACTTGTGAAGGATGTTAGTCCCCTTCACATAGATCTTGTACAAGTGGCTGCCGCAGGAGCAGTTCAGGTTATTGGCGTTCAATCCGCAGGCGGAGTTGTGCACCAGGACGTCGTGGCCCGTCCCGTCGAGAATGGTGTAGGTGTGGGTGTTCCCGACGTTCAGGTTGTAGACGAGCTGGTCCGCCACCTCCCCCAGGTCCACCACGGAGCCGACCACCGGGGTGCTGCCGTCGGGCGACCGCAGGTGGTCGCCCGGCTGCAGGTCGGCGGCGTCGACCCAGCCGTCCTCCTCCGTCCAGAACGGGTGGCTCGCGGTGGCCTCGATGCCCGGGGCGTCGTCGTCCCCTTCCGTGCGCACCTCGACCATGTGCTTCGTGGCGTACCCCACGATGACGGCGAGCACGGGCTGGGGTTCGGTCTTGCCGGTCTTCGGGTCGGTGGCCGACACGTAGTCGCCGACCTCGATCTCGTCGATCGGCAGGTAGCTGCCGTCGCCCATGAGGACCGGCGTGTCGGGTGCGAAGGAGTTGCAGCCGCTTCGGCGGAAGACGTTCCTGGCCGTGGACGCGACCTTCTGGACACGTGCCGCCGCCCGGCTCGTCCGGACCGCCGTCGCGGCGGCCTTCACGACGGGGCCGGCGCCGACGCTCGCGGCGACCGCCGTCACCGCCATCTCGGCGGCCTTCGCCCAGTTGCCGGTGGCCGCGTAGGACACCGAGGAGACGGCAGCCGCGACGGCGCCGATCGGGCCGGGGATGTAGGACGCCACCTCGGCGACCTTGGCGACCACCGTCACCGTCTTCTTCAGCCACTTGGGCATGCCCCAGTTGCCGTCGAGGTCGGTGCAGTTGACCGGGTCGCCGGTGCAGTAGTCGTACGGGCTGGCGTTGCCGCCGGGCACCGGGTCGATCTGCAGGAAGCGGCCGAGCGCGGGGCTGTAGAGGCGGGCACCCATGAGGATGTCGCCGTCCTGGGCCTCGGCGGAGCGCTGCTTGCCGCCGAGCCAGCCGTAGCGGACGGTTTCCTGGCCGTCCTGGGGGATGCCGAACTCGTCGAAGTCCAGCACGACCGGCTTGGTCAGCGCGGTGTCGGTGGTGATGACGACCGAGCCGAACAGGTTGGTCAACTGGAGCTGGACGTCACCGGTCTTGCTGGTGGTGGCCACCAGATCGGAGTCCGGGCCCGAGACGTTGCGGGTCAGGGTGCCCTGGGTGGTGTCCTCGATCGTCCAGCGGACCTCGTCGGAGTCGTCGCCGTAGTGGTTCAGCTTCGAGGTGGCGTTGGCCCAGGAGCCGTCCGCCTGCTTCTTCGAGGTGGTGAACGCGGTCAGGCGGTGGGCGGCGTCCAGTGCCCACTCCTGCTTGGTGTCCCCCTTCTCCTGGGCCGCGACCTTGTCGTTCGCCCAGTAGGTGTTGGTCGCGCCGGTCGCGGTCTGCACCGTGCGCCCGAAGGCGTCATAGGTGAAGCCCGCGTCGGTGAGGCGGTCGGCGCTGTCGTAGCTGTGGTTCTCCGCCGTCGCCCCGCCGGTGCTGCACTCGCCGGCCGCGCCCTTGGGGGACGTCTGCTTGGACAGGCGGTTGGAGTGGGTGTCGAAGGCGTACTGGCGGGTGACGCAGCCGGTGGTGACGGTGGACTGCTCGGCCTTCACGAGCCGGCCGAGCCGGTCGTACTGGTAGGTGCGGGTGGCGGTGGAGCTGGTGTCCTTGGCCACCTGGCCCTGGGTGGAGATGTCGGTGGTCTGGGCCCAGATCACCTTGTTGTCGCTGGTGCGGGTGTAGGTGCGGCCGGTCTCCTCGCCGACCGCGTTGGTGGTGTCCTTGCGGACGATGCCGCCGGGGTAGGTCTGCTCGACCAGCTGACCGTCGGGACCGTACTTCGCGGTGAACTCACCGGCGACGCTGTCGTTGACGGAGGTGACCAGTCCGCGCGGCTCCTTGGCCCGGTCGTAGGTGTACGTGGT
>NZ_JBHYUU010000243.1:0-10293 GCF_042749955.1 Kitasatospora sp. NPDC059462
ATACACCGACGACGCGGCGGGCGCCAGGCATATATAACAGAACCCGGGGTCCGGCGGCTGCCAGCCGGGCACGGGCCGCGGCGACGGCGCCGGCCGCGGCGGGGGTGCGGGAGCGGCCGGGGCACCGGTGGCGCCACGGCCACGGGTGAAGCCGCGCTGGAACGAGGCGAAGGTGGCCCGGGCCTCCTCGGGCGAACGCTCACGGGCCGCCTCGGCGCCGTCCGGGCCGGTACCGGCCGGGGCGGCGGCAGCGGTCTCCGCCGCCCGCTCGCGCAACTGCGGGGCGAGGCTCGCCTGCCGGACGCGGCGCGGCAGGCCGCCCGGGGAGACGGCCTCGGACGGCGCCCCGGCACGCGGCGCGGCGTCACCCGGCGCAACGGTGGGCGCGGGGGCCCCGGCCGCGGCGTCCGCCACGGTCGCGCCCCGCTCCTCGGCGCCCGAGGGATCGCCGCCACGCTCCTCGGCACGCCGGTGCCGGCCGGTGCCCGGTCCGGTGGGCTCGCCGCCCGGCGCCGGGACGAGCACCGGCCCGCCGGTGCCCCGCGACCGGCGCGGCAGTCCGCCGGGCGTGCGCGCGGGTTCGGGCGCCGAGGGGCGCGGCCCCCCGCTGCTCCGGTGCCGTCCGCCCTCCCCGTCGGCGCCGTTCACCGGGCTCGCCCCGTTCGCCCGGCTCGCACCGTTCGTCCGGGCCCCGCCGTTCGCCGGGCTCGCGCCGTTCGGCCCGCCGGGCCCGGGCACCGCGACGAGGTCGCGCCGGCCCGCCGCCGCCCGTCGTCCCCCGGCCGCAGCCGCGCCCGCGCCGGGCGGCTCCGGCAGCCCGTCCGGGGCCTCCGCCAGCAGCTCGCGCGGTATCAGCACCACCGCCGTGGTCCCCCCGTACGGCGAGGGCCGCAGGTGCACCCGGATGCCGTGCCGCCGGGCCAGCCGGCTGACCACGAAGAGTCCCAGCCGGTCGGTGTCGGCGAGGTCGAACTCCTGCTCCACGGCGAGGCGTTCGTTGATCCCGGCGAGGGCCTGCTCGCTCAGCCCGAGCCCCCGGTCGTCGATCTCCAGCGCGAAGCCGTGCGCCACCACCTCGCCCTGGACGGTGACCTGGGTGGCCGGCGGGGAGTAGACCGCCGCGTTCTCGACCAGTTCGGCGACCAGGTGGGTGACGTCCGCGACCGCGCTGCCGAGCAGCCCGGTGCCGGGGAACGGCCGGACGATCACCCGGGCGTAGTCCTCGACCTCGCCGACCGCCGCGCGCACCACGTCCACCATCCGCACCGGCTTGCGCCAGGCCCGGCCCGGCGAGCCGCCGGCCAGGATGATCAGGCCCTCGGCGTGCCGACGCATGCGGGTGGTGAGGTGGTCGACCTTGAAGAGGTCCTCCAGCTCCGCCGGGTCCTCGGTGCGCCGCTCCATGGTGTCGAGCAGGGTCAGCTGGCGGTGCAGCAGCACCTGGCTGCGCCGCGCCAGGTTGACGAAGACCGCGGAGACGCCGCGCCGCAGCTCGGCCTGTTCGACGGCGGCCTCGACGGCGGCCCGCTGCACGGCGTTGATCGCCCGTCCGACCTGACCGATCTCGGCCGGGCCGAACTCCAGCTCGGGGGCCTCGGTGACGACGTCCACCGCCTCGCCCTTGCGCAGCCGCAGCATCACCGACGGCAGCCGGGTGCCGGCCAGCTCGTTGGCGGCGTTGCGCAGGCCGATCAGCTCGCGGACCAGGCCGCGGCCGATCCGGTAGGAGATCAGGACCGAGAGCACCACGGCGACCAGGCCGATCACACCGGCGATGCCACCGCGCCAGAGCAGTCCGACCGCGTACGAGTGGTCGCGGTCGTCGATGGTGCCGGCCAGCCGGGTGTTGATCGCCGCGAGGTCGCCGAGCGCGTGGTCGGCGGTCCGCCGCCAGTCGCTGCCGTTGATCGCCTGGACGACGCGTTCGGGGCCGCCCGCGCCGACGAAGTCCGCCTCCGCCCGGGCGAGCGAGGCCCAGGCCTCGCCGCCGCGCAGGGCGATGTAGTCGGCCTGGTCGACCGGGTCCAGTTCGGCGATGTAGACCGTGAACAGGGCCTGCTGGTTGTGCAGGGCGTCGAGCGCCACCTGGTACTGCTCGGCGGTCGGGCGGCCGGGCGCGGTGCGCAGGCCCTCCATGGCCGCGTCCTCCTGGGAGAGGTACTCGCGGGCGCGCACCAGCTCGGTCAGGATGGTTCCCTGCCGCGGGAGCTGGCCGCTCTGGCGGGCGACGAAGGCGGACCGGAAGCCGAAGGTGGGCTTGACCAGGTCGGTGTACTGGGCGAGCGCGAACTCCCAGTTGAGCGCGGCGCGGCCGACCTGGGCGCGCAGCGGGGGGAGCTGGTCGGCGGCGGCGAGGATCTGCAGCAGGCGGCCGCGCTGGGCCTCGTCGAGCCGGCCGCTGCCGGTGTCCTTCTTCTGCCGCAGCACGGCGAGGTCCCGGTCGGTGACGGCCTGGGCCTGTTCGAGGGCGTCCCGGGCGGCGCGCGAGGCCGGGTCGGCCAGCCGCTTGACGGCGGCCCGGCGCTCGTTCTGCAGGTCGTGTGCGTACTGGTCGACCGGGGTGCCGAACTCCTTGTACGTCCTGCTGAGGTCCAGCCGGCTCCAGACGTCCCCGGCGGTGGTGAGCGTCGCGTACGCCCAGAGGGCGGCGAGGGCGACGATGGGCACCAGGAGCAGCGCGATGATCTTCGCGCGGATCGAGCTGCTGCGCAGACGCATGGAGTCCTCGGTCGGGAAGTGCCAGGCGCGGACGGGGTGCGGGCGGCGGGGTCGGTGGGGGCGTGGTCGGGCGCGGACGACGGGCGGGCTGGTACGGACCAGGTGCCGGTCCGGGGGTGGTTCCGCAGGCCTGGCCGGGAGACCCGGCCGCGGGTCTGCGAGACTCTACTACGCCCTGACCACTCGTTCGAGGGTCGAACCCGGCCTCTCTTCGCCCCGGACCGGATCGTGTCCGGATCGGCACCAAGATCACCGGTTCGGCGCCGTCGCCGTGCCGTCCCCGCGCCGTCCCGGTGCCGCCCTCCCTCCCGCCTCCGGGCCGCCTCCAGGCCGCTGACCGGCGGCGGACGGCCGTTCCACGGCACTTTGCGCACGACCCGGTGCCGATCTCGTCGCGTCACGGTCACAACCCTGGGCAGTCGGCACGCCATCCGATAGTTTCGCTCCACCTGCAGGACTGATCGGGGGGATCGTGCGCGAGTTCACCACCCCCGCCCCGGCCGGACCGCCGGCCGCCGGCGGACTGGCCGACTCGCTCTACGACACCGCCGAACGCTCACCCGGCCTGGTCCAGTTGACCCGCCCCGACGTTGCCGCCCCCCGGCAGCACGGCCGGCACCGCGCCGACGGGAGCGGGCGTCAGGACCCGACCGGGGGCCGGTGGCAGGACGCCGCCGGAAGCGGCTGGCAGGACGTCACCGCGGCCGGCTTCCGCGACGAGGTGCTCGCCCTCGCCAAGGGCCTGCTCACCCGGGGCGTGCGCTACGGCGACCGGGTCGCGCTGATGTCCCGCACCCGCTACGAGTGGACGCTGTTCGACTACGCACTCTGGTCGATCGGCGCGATCTCCGTGCCCGTCTACCCCACCGCCGCACCCGAGCAGGTCCGCTGGATCCTCGCCGAGACCCAGGCGACGGCCTGCCTGGTGGAGGACGAGGACCACGCGATGACCGTCGGCGCGGTCTGCGACGCGTTACCCGACCTGACCGGCATCTGGCAGCTGGACCGGGGCTGCGTCGCCGCGATCGTCGAGGACGGGCACGGGGTCCCCGACTCCCTCGTCCACCGCCAGCGGCTCGGTGTCACCGCCGACACCGTCGCCACCGTCGTCTACACCTCCGGCACCACCGGGCGTCCCAAGGGCTGTCCGATCACCCACGGCGCCCTGGCCACCGCCGCCGACGCGCTGCTCGACTGCTGGGGCGAGGCGCTGCGCGACACCGGCGGCCACCAGCCCTCCACCGTGCTGTTCCTGCCGCTGGCGCACGTCTACGGGCGGATGGTGCAGATCGCGGCGGTGCGCGGCGGCTTCCGGCTCGGCCACGTCTCCGAGGTGTCCACCGACGCCCTGCTGCCCGCGCTCGCCACGCTGCGCCCGACCTTCCTGCTCGTCGTCCCGTACGTGCTCGACAAGGTGTTCCAGCAGGCCCGCCGCTCCGCCGAGGAGGCCGGGCGCGGCGAAGTGTTCGACCAGGCCCGGCAGGTGGCCGTGGACTGGGCCACCGCCCGCGAGCTGCGGGTGTTCGGGCGCGGCCCCGGCCCCGGCGCCGCACTGCGGCTGCGCCACCTCGCCTACGAGCGGACCGTCTACCAGCGGCTGCGCGCCGTGTTCGGCGGCCGGCTGCGGGCGCTGATGTGCGGGGGCTCGACGCTGGAGCGCGGCCTCGGCCTCTTCTTCACCGGGATCGGCTTCCAGCTGTACACGGGCTACGGGCTCACCGAGACCTCGGCCGCGATCACCGGCAACCCGCCCGGGCGGGCGAAGGCCGGTACGGTCGGCCGGCCGGTGCCCGGCGCCACGGTGGCGATCGCCGACGACGGCGAGGTGTGGGTGCGCGGCCCCGGCGTCTTCGGCGGCTACCTCAACCACCCGCGCTGCACCGAGGAGTCGCTGTTCGACGGCTGGTTCGGCACCGGCGACCTCGGCAGCCTGGACGAGGACGGCTACCTGACCATCACCGGCCGCAAGAAGGACCTCATCGTCACCAGCAGCGGCAAGAACCTCGCCCCGGCCGCCCTGGAGCTGCGGATCGAGACGCACCCGCTGGTCTCGCAGTGCCTGGTGGTGGGCGACGACCGCCCGTACGTGGCCGCGCTGATCACCCTCGACCCGGCGGCGCTGGCGCACTGGCTGAAACGGCGCGGGCGCGGGCAGGCGGACCCGTGGGCGGTGCTCACCGACGAGGAGCTCCACGCCGAGATCCAGCGGGCCGTGGCGGCGGCCAACACCGCCGTCTCGCGGGCCGAGTCGATCCGCGCGTTCCGGCTGCTGCCCCGGGAGTTCGGCGTGGAGCAGGGGCTGATGACACCCTCGCTGAAGGTGCGGCGGGCGGCGGTCGCGGAGTACTACGCGGCGGACATCGAGGAGCTCTACGCCCCCTGACGGACCGTCTCGTCCCGCTTTCGGCGCGGCCGGTGGCGCCGACCCGGCCGTCACTCCTTGACGATCGGAGTGGTCCAGTCCATTGTTTTGGTCCGGTCAGAGTGCGGCACGCCGACGGCTCCCGCCCCCTCCGGGAGCACCCCCACGCACACCCCCACCTCCCCTTCACCGCGCGTCCGCCCCAACGGCCGCGTCCCCACGCAGGAGTCCCCACGTGTCCATCTCCTCGCGCATGCCCGCACGCCTGTCCGCGCTCGCCGCGACCGCCGCGCTGCTGGTGGCCGGTCTCGCCGGGCCCGCCGCGGCGGCGTCCGAGTCCGCATCCGTGTCCTCGTCCTCGGCCTCGCCCTCGTCCGCGTCCGCTTCCGGTGGGGGCGCCGCCGCTCCCGCCGTCAACCTGGCCACCAACCCCGGGTTCGAGATCCCCGCCTCCTCGCTCGCCGACTGGGGCAGCGTGCCCGGCTGGCGCTGTTCCGGCGGGCCCGCCGAGGCCTCCGTCACCGCCGTCGCCCCGCACTCGGGCACCTCCGCCCTGGCCGTCACCCCGGCGGGCGACGACTCCACCGGCGCGTGCACGCAGACCGTCTCGGTCCAGCCCGGTGCCACCTACACCGCCTCCGCCTGGGTCCGCGGGACGTTCGTCTTCCTCGGCGCCACCGACGGCACCGACCGTCCGACCGCCCCCGACTGGACCGAGGACACCCACGGCGGCTGGCAGAAGCTCACCACCCGCTTCACCGCCGGCGCCACCGCGACCACCGTCCGCCTCACCGTCCACGGCTGGTACCAGCAGGGCCCGTTCGCGGTCGACGACGTCCGGGTGGACGGCCCGGCCCCCGCCCCGGCGACCGCCGCCGCCTCGGTGCCGACCAGCGACAAGGTGGTCTTCTTCACCGTCGACGACGGCTGGCAGACCACCCCGGAGGCGGAGCGGTTCATCGCCGACCACCAGCTGCCGATCACCGCCTTCCCGCTGCCGATGGCCGCCGCCAACAACCCCGGCTACTTCCAGCGGGTCACCGCGGTGCCCGGATCCTCCGTGCAGAACCACAGCGTCTCCCACCCGGACCTCACCAAGCTCTCGCCCGCCGAGCAGCAGGTGGAGATCTGCGACGCCCGGGACTCGCTGACCCGCCAGTTCGGCACCGCGCCGACCGTGTTCCGCCCGCCGTACTTCGCCTGGAACACCGACACCCTGCAGGCCGCCGCCAACTGCGGCATGCGCACCGTGCTCACCGCCGACGCGGACTTCAGCTGGGGCGCCTCCAACATCTGGCACGAGGGCACCCTGTCCCCCGGGGACGTCGTGCTGATGCACTGGACCGACACCCTGGCCGGTGACCTCCAGCGCGCCCTGGCCGCCGCCGAGATCGCCGGCCTCAAGCCCGCGGGCCTGGCGTCGTACCTGCGCTGACGCCGCGCCGCACCACCGCGCGCCGCCACGCACTGGCACGTGCTGCCACGTACTGGCGCGTGCGGCCAGTACTGCCATGCACCGTCCTGCGCCGCCGGTCCCGTACGGGGCCGGCGGCGCGACCGTTGCCCCCGTCAGCCTTCCAGTGGCGCCCGTCGCGTCGGCCGGCGCTCGTTGACAGGTCGCGGGCGGGGTGTTGGGATGGGGCCCGTGCAGCGCGGCGCCGGCCACGGAGAAGTGGGCCGGCCGGCAGCCGAGCCGGCACCCGACACCGAGGGACGACGCGTGACGAGTACCTGCTCCGCTCCCCTTTCCTGACCCGATCCCCGCGGCCACGGCCGAGGCGCGGTGGCCGCTCTTCCTTCTCCGGAGATGCGTACAGACGTATGCCCATGTCGAATTCGTCGTTCAATCAGTCCGTCATCGAGGAGTTTCGCGCCAACGGTGGGAGGGTCGGCGGACCCTTCGAGGGCGGGGACCTCCTGCTGCTGACCACCACCGGCACGCGGACCGGCCGGGAGCACACCGTCCCGCTCGGATTCGTACGGGCCGAGGGCCTGCTGCTGATCGTCGCCTCGGCGGCCGGGGCGGCCGAGGACCCGCAGTGGTACCGCAACCTGGTCGCCCGCCCGGCGGTGCGGGTGGAGCTCGGCGAGGAGGTGTTCGACGCGACCGCCGTCCCGGCCGGGGGCGAGCGGCGGGACCGGCTCTTCGCGGCCGTCGTCCGGGCCGCGCCCGGGTACGGGGACTACCAGCGGCACACCCGGCGGGTGCTGCCGGTGGTCGCGCTGGAACGCCACTGACCGTGGACGAGCCCGCCGGTCCCTCCCCCTGTGAGGGACCGGCGGGCCCGGGCCCGGACCCGGTCAGGGCCTGAGCCGCGCTCGGGCCCGGGCGGATCCGCTCGGACCGGGGCCGCGCCGGGGCCCGGGCGGATCCGCTCAGACCTGGGCGGAGAAGACCGGGAGGTAGCCCCCCGACTGGCCGGCGGCCTTGGGGTGGTAGCTCTCGTCGACCGGCAGGGTGGTGCTGTTCAGCCAGGTGGTGCTGGAGCCGCAGATCTCGTGCTCGCGGAAGATCGAGCGGACGTCACCGAAGGCGAAGCCCGCGTTGGCCGCGCGCTTGGCGACGACGTCGTCGAGCGTGTCGGCGGCGCCGTTGATGGCGGCCCGCTTGGTGTCCCCGATGCCGAGGATGCAGCTGCCCCCGACCTTGTACATGTGCGGGTAGCCGAGCACGACGACGCGGGCGTTCGGCGCCTTGGCGCGGATCGCCGCGTAGACCTTGTCGAGCTGGCCGGGCAGCGTGGCGGTGGCGTAGTTCTTCGCGGTGGCGACGGCGTTGAGGCAGGCGCTCTCGGTGTCCAGGACACACGTCTGCATCGTGCTCGCGAAGCCCGCGTCGTTGCCGCCGATGCTGATGCTGACCAGCGTGGTGGTCGAACTCAACGCGGAGATCTGACTGTTGAGCACGTCTCCGGTTCTCGCTCCGGAACAGGCGACGAACTTGAAGGACGACGGCGCGTGCGCGTTCTTCCACAGGTACGCGTACGCGTTGGTGCTGCGCTTGCAGCTCCCGCTCTCGCTCGTGTAGCTGCCGGCACCGACGCCGGCGGAGTACGAGTCGCCCAGGGCGACGTAGTTGACACCGGCGGCGTGGGCCGAGCCGGCGGAGGCCAGCGTGGTCAGGGAAACGAGGGCCGCGGTGACGGCGACGGACATGACTCGGGCAGGGCGCGACATGTGGTCTCCTGGTAGTGACGTGTGTCACGCAATTTGATACCAGGCGGTAGCTAACGTGTGAAGTTGTCATGCCAAGTCAATTGACGAGCAGTCTGACAACGAGGGGAGAACACGCCCTTTTCTCACTACCGGCGACCGGGCGGGCGCCGGTAGTGACCGGACGGGGCATCACCCGGGTGGTCATCACCCGAACGAGGCGTCAGGTGGGCGGGAGACGGCGGCGGGGCGCCGGCGGGCGTGGGGCGCTGACGGCCGGTCGCCCGGGGGGACCGGAGGGACCGGACGCGGACGCGCGCGGTCCCGGGCGCGGACCCGACCCCGGGGGTGGTCACCCGCCCGGGGTCACCCCGGGGAAGACCTCGCAGCCGTCGACCGGCAGCTCCTCGATCGTCTCGTTGGCCGCCGCGGGCACGCCGAGCCACCGGACGGCGGTCGTCACCGCCGCCCGGGCCTGGCGCAGGCCGGGGGCACCCCAGCCCAGCAGCTCGACCGCGAGGCCCGGCGCCACCAGCAGCCGCCGGTAGTGCCGCCCCGAGGCCGGGTCCGGCGCGCTCGGGCCGACCGCCCCCAGCGCGGCGGCCATCCGGACCCGGGCGCACTCGTTCCCGCCGTTGGCCGACCCGACCCGGTCGTAAAGGTAGCCGAGGTAGTACGCCGGGCCGATCAGCGCCTGCGCCTCCTCGCCCGCCTCCCGGGCCAGCGCGCGACCGGGGTCGCCGGCGTCCTCCGGCTCCAGCGAACCGCCGGGCAGCGAGACGATGCCGTCCTTGGGGTTGACCAGCGTCAGCACCCGTCCGTCGGGGGCGAACAGCCACCCCCACGACTGCTTGACCGGCAGCCCGGGGGGCACCTGCTCGTCCGGCCGCCACGGCCACCCCGCGGTGGGACGCCGACGCACCCGGCCGAGCAGTTCGGCGATCTCCGCGCTGAACTCGATCCGGCTCATGCGTCCCCCCTCTCGGTGTCGGGCTCGCCGGGCCGACAGTGCGCGGGGACGTTCACGGGGACGTTCTCGGTGCGCGGTTCGGGGCCGAGCGGGCGGGAACGGCGGCGTGGGGCACCGGACGTTCCCACTGTTGATCTTCCCCGAAATCTTCCCCGAACAGGCGGTCGATGAACAGTCCCCAGCGCCGCTTGGTGGACACCGGGGCCCGAACGCCCTGGTCAGCCCCGGTCGGTCCGCGTCAGTCCAAGGGCCCACCCCCGTCCTGCGGCGAGGGCGGCGCCGGGAGGGGGAAGCCCGGCAGCGGGACGGCGGCCGGCGGGAAGGGCAGGCCGCGGCCGACGTCGTCGGCCAGCTCGTCCAGCACCTCCCGGACCGTCATCGGACGCAGCCGCCCACCGCGCAGCGCCCAGCCCCGCACCGCCCGGCCGCCGGGCGCCGCCGGATCCCCGTGCAGCACCATCGCCCCGGCCCCGCCGGCGGCCAGCCCCGCCGCCAGCGTGACGCAGAACGCCTCGTCGTCCCGTCCGCCCGCCGCGGACCGGCCCCGCTCCACCAGGAGATCGGTCGCCGAGGTCAGCTCCTCGCCGTCCTCGGGGCCGTGGCAGTGCAGGGTCAGCAGGTGGAACCCGTCACCGGCGCCCGCCGCCACCGCCGCGCGGACCTCGATCGCGTGCCGCATCGCCTCCACCAGCCGCCGGTCCCCCGGCGGCCCCTCCCCCGCCGCGGTCAGCAGCGCCGCCGTCGCGATGGAGATCCGCACCCTGGCCCGGTGGTCCCCGGCCAGCTCCGGCAGCAGCACCGCCAGCCGCTGCCCGGCGTAGACGAACGGCTCCCCGGCCAGCTCGGGATCGGCCGCGTAGGCGACCCGGGCCGCCGCGTCCCCCGGGTCGAAGCCGAGCGCCGCGCAGTACTCCTCGTAGTCCGCCGGGTCCAGCATCCGCAGGTGGACCTCGAAACCGTGCCCGCCCAGCGCCCGGAGCTGGACGGCCACCCGCCGCAGGTAGGCCCGGAAGGAGAGCCCGCCGAACAGCCCGTGCCCCGCCAGGTCGGCGAAGTCCGCGGCGCGGACCGCCACCGCGAGCGCCACCGG
>NZ_JBHYUU010000244.1:0-10260 GCF_042749955.1 Kitasatospora sp. NPDC059462
ATTGCCCTCGTCATGCTGACCCTCGCAGGCCCCCGGCCCATCCTCCCCGGACGCCAACCCTCAACAGCCTGACCCACACATCAAGCAGGAGAGCCAAAAATGTTCTCTCTCCGCCCACGCGGAGGTTCGGCGAGCTCCTCCTTCTCCTGGGCGTTCCTAGCCTCGGCTCTCCGCCCACGCGGAGGTTTGCCGATCTTCGCGGCCTGGTCCTTCGGAGCGTACATGTGCCCTCCGCTCGCGCGGAGGCCGGCCGCCGACGCCGCCCTTGAGCAGGCCGCCAATACTGTGCTCTCCGCCGACGCGGAGGCTGGTCGCCCCACCTGATACTCACCCAGACGCCCTGGCCGCTATCCGCCCGCGCGGAGGTCAGCCACAGCCGTCACAGCTTCGGATATTGAGATCGACTCGCTCTCTGCCGCACAGAGGTTGGCCGCGGTTCGGCTGTCGGCTGATGTACCTAATCACACGCTCTCCGCCTGTGCGGAGGTTGGCCGTCGACACCGACCAAGAAGCTCTTCATGCGGAAGCGCCGTCCGCCCGCGCGGAGGTTGGCCGCTGTTCGGGCACGTCCGCGGTCTGAACGCCCGGCTCTCTCCGCCCGCTCAGAGGTTGGCCGCACCCGTGGATAATGGACACCGTCGTGCGCCAGTCCTCTCCGCCCACGCGGAGGTTGGCCGTCGTTCTGCTCCTCCAGCACGAGGAACCAGCGGTCCTCCTCGCCCACGCGGAGGTTGGCCGGTCTTGACCTTGATCTCGTCGTCGGCTTCGATGTCCTCTCCGCCCTCGCGGAGGTCGGCCGTCGACGGCGCTCGCGGTGCCGGCCGTGCTGCGGTGCTCTCGTTCGCGCGGAGGTTGGCCGAACCCCGCCCTGCAAGCGCAGATTGCCGCACAGTTCTCTCCGCCCGCGCGGAGGTTGACCAGGCTGCACAACCAGAGTCCGTGTCAGAATGATGTACCCTCCGCCTACGCGGAGGTTCACCGTCGTAGTTCCAGACGGCAGCCCGCTTCACAGTGCTCTCCGCCTGCGCGGAGGTTGGCCGTAGGCTTTCGCGAACTGATGCGTCCCGACGACGTGCACTCCGCCCACGCGGAGGTCTTCCGGATGTCACCACCACCTCGACCAACGCAAAGGGGGTCCTCTCTGCCCACGCGGAAGTTGGTCGGTGATCGGCATCGGCGACCCGATGCAGTTGCAGTCCTGTCCGCCCACGCGGAGGTCTTCCGTCCTGCTTGGCCTTGGTGGCGATGTGATTGGAGTCCTCTCCGCCCGCGCGGTTGGCCGCCGGCGTGGGTGGCGGCGAAGCACGCCCCGTTGTCCTCTCCGCCCGCGCGGAGGTTGGCCCACCCGCACCCACGCGACGTAGAGGGCGAGGAGGTACCCTCCGCCCGCGCGGAGGTCGGCCGGAGGTTGGCGTCACCGCGGAGATCCGCGCCAAGTGCCCTCCGCCCGTGCGGAGGCTAGCCGTTCAAGGGGCCCGACGAGTTCATAAGGTCCTGTTGTCACGCTCTCCGCCCACGCGAGGTTGACTGGCGATCGTCCCCGCCAGCGCCCTCGCGGTCCTGCCCCCTCCGCCCGTGCGGAGGTTAGCCGTACTGAACGTGCCAGTGCGGATGCCAGCCGAAGCGCTCTCCGCCCTCGCGGAGGTTGGTCGTGGGGCGCGATCGACGGGACGCTGATCTACCGGTCCTCTCCGCCCGGGCGGAGGTTTGCCGGTGGCCTACATCATCATCCCCGTCTACATCCCATCCTCTCCACCGTGCGGAGATTGGCCGATCTCCGGCTTCCAAATGCGGATCTCCCCGGTGTCCTCTCCGCCCGCGCGGAGGTTGGCCGGGCGCCGGCCTGCGCGCCTACCTGTCCGCGGTGGTGCTCTCCGCCCATGCGGAAGTTGTCCGTACGTCCAATTGAGGGGAGACCAGCAATTCGATCGATTTCCGCCCGCGCGGAAGTTCGCTCCTTGGTCAACCCATAAGCAGGTCCTCTCCGCCCGCGCGGAGGTTGGCCAACTGCCTAGTAGTAGTACCGGCCGGGGAGGACGCCTTCTCCGCCTGCGCGGAGGTCTTCCCGAGGCCATCCTCCGGATCGGGCCGCCGCCGATGTCTCTCCGCCCCCGCGGAGGTCCTCCAGCGGCGTGCTCGCCGGTGCCGGCCGGAAGGACGTCCTCTCTGCCCACGCGGAGGTTGGCCGGGCCTGTTCGGGGGCATGAACGGGATCATCGAGTCCGCTCCGCCCGCGCGGAAGTTGGCCGGACCGCGCCCAGGATTTCACCACTGACACTGCGTGCCCTCCGCCCGCGCGAAGGTTGGCCGTCCGTCATAGAACAGGCAGTTCGAGCCCTGGTGTCTCTCCGCCCTCGCGGAGGGTGGTCCCGGCAAGGGTGAAACTGACCCCTGAGCGGCGGTGGTTGATCACCCCGACGACTCGGAAGCCGCACTGCTTGGCGAGGTCCGCGGTCCGGGGCACCTGGTCGATGCTGCCCTCGCCCCCGTGCCGACCGCGGCAAGCCGACCGCCGCGGGCGGAGAGGGGCAGCTTGGTCGGCAGGCGGCGGTGATTGGCCGCGACGAGGATCGCGACATCGAGCGGGCATTCGGTGACTGCGACGGCCAGCGCCGTGATCGCGGGCAGCAGCTGCGTGGGAGCTACCTACGGTCGCCCTATGACGGCGCTGCCGCCCCGCCCGGCCGCTGCGGAGGGCCAGCGCCACACCCCGCTCTTGTGCAGTGTCAACAACGGGGCGGAGCCATGCGGATGGTGTCGAATTCGGCAGATCGGCCCGCATTTGGGCTGTGGACCGGGCGAACTTCCGATTCCTGGCGCCAGGGTCGGAACGCATCCACTACCCGAGCCGGAATCCGTTTCCCGCCGCCACCCGGTGTTGCACCGTGGAGACGTCCTGAAGCCCGGTGGATTCGCCGAGCAGGGTTTTCACGCGGCCTGCGCCGCCGGTACTCTGGCCGAAAGGGGACACGTGGGCCTTCAGCTGGCTGGTCCCCGGGGGCAGCTCCTCACGGCCCGCCCGGAGGGTCCTGGTCCCCAGCTGGTCCCCAGCAAGATCGTTTAGGGGTGTTCGCAGGTGGCTTGCTTCCCTAACGGGGCGTCACGTAAAAGGCCGCCGACCTGGGATTTCTCCCGGCCAGCGGCCTTTCCGACTCACGTCGGGACGACAGGATTTGAACCTGCGACCCCTTGACCCCCAGTCAAGTGCGCTACCAAGCTGCGCCACGTCCCGTGGTCTCGTGGCCCGGCGGAGCCTGGGGGGCTCTGCTTCGGGTTTCTCGACCTTGTCGGCCGGTTGTCCCGGCGACGAGGAAAACAATACAGCACGTCGGGGGGTGCTCGCTGCAGGGTTGTGGGGGTGGGGGTCAGGGGGTGGGGGTGGGGGTCAGGGGGTGGGGTGGCGGGCGTCGTAGCGGAGGAAGGCGGGGCGGCGGGCGGCGAGGAGGAGGATGGCGGCGACGCAGGCGAGGCCGCCGCTGACGACGGAGACGGCCGGGCTGGTGAGGGAGGCGACGGCGCCGGACTCGAAGTCGCCGAGGCGGGGGCCGCCGGCGACGATCACGATGAAGACGCCCTGAAGACGGCCGCGCATCTCGTCCGGGGCGGCGACCTGCATCATCGTGTTGCGGAAGATCATGCTGATGGTGTCGGCGCAGCCGGCGGCGGCGAGCAGGAGCAGGCCGAGCCAGAGGTTGCGGACCAGGCCGAAGGCGGCGATGGCCAGGCCCCAGGCGATCACGGCGGCCAGGACGGCGGCGCCCTGGCGGTGGACGCGGCCGACCCAGCCGGAGAAGAGGGCGCCGGCCAGGGCGCCGACGGCGGGGGCGGCGGCGAGCAGGCCGACGGTGCGGGCGTCGCCGCCGTAGAAGGTGACGGCGAGGGCCGGGAAGAGGGCGCGCGGCATGCCGAAGATCATCGCGGCGAGGTCGGCGAGGAAGCTGGTGCGCAGGTTGGGCTGCTCGCGCAGGAAGCGCAGGCCGTCGAGGACGGAGGCGCGGCCCTTGCGCTCGCCGAGCGGGAGCATGGCGGGCAGGCGCCACATCGCGTAGATGGTGGCGGCGAACGCGACGGTGTCGACGAGGTAGGCGGCCTGGACGCCGTAGACGCCGATGAGGACGCCGCCGAGCATGGGGCCGACGGTGAGGCCGAGGTTCATGCTGACGGTGTTCAGGGCGTTGGCGGCGGGGAGCTGGTGGGCGGGGACCAGGCGCGGGATCATCGCCGAGCGGGCGGGCGAGGCGAGCGCGAAGAAGCCGGCCTGGAGGGCGACGGCCGCGTAGAGGATCGCCACGAGGCCGAGGCCGGCGAGGGCCTGTGCGGCCAGGACGGCGGAGACGACGGCGAGGCCGGCCGCGCCGATCAGGCCGAGGCGGCGGCGGTCGGCGGTGTCGGCGATGGCGCCGCCGTAGAGGCCGAAGGCGACCAGCGGGACGAGGGAGAAGAGGCCGACCAGACCGGTGGCGAAGGTGGAGCGGGTCAGGTCGTAGACCTGGACGGAGACGGCGACGGCCGTCATCTGCTGGCCGACCGAGGAGACGGACTGGCCGAACCAGACCCGTCGGTAGTCGGCGTTCTCGCGCAGCGGGCTCAGGTCGGCGAAGGCGCTGCGGGCGAACCGGCGGTACCAGGCGGTCGGCGGGGCGGCGGTCGGCGGGACGGCGGCGGCGGAGGACGGGAGGGCGTCGGAGGGGGTGGGTGGTGCGTCCCCGGCGGGCGCGGAATTGGCAGGATGATTGGTCGACACAGTGCCCCATCGTGGCCCCGCCCGCCCGGACCGTCGACACCGGGGTCGGAGATCCGGGCGGGGGCGGCAGGGGGTGGTGTGCGCTACCGGGTGAGGACCTGCTTCTCCCCCGCCTCCACCGGGAAGTCCAGCCGGTTGCCGGGCGGCGGGAACGGGCAGATGAAGTGGTCGGCGAAGGCGCAGGGCGGCAGGTAGGCGCGGTTCAGGTCCAGCACCGTGCGGCCCTCCTCGTCCGGCGCGGGCAGGGTGATGAAGCGGAACCGGTAGGTGTCCCGGCCGCTGGTGGCGTCGGCGATCACACCGCTCAGGCCGTTGGCCGAGCCGCTGACCGTCAGCGTCCGGTGCTCCCCGGCCACGGTGAACGCGATCTGCCCGCTGACGGTCAGCGAGCGCTCCTTGCCGTCGGCGTTCGGGACGACCACCGCCCGCTCCTGCCCGGCCTCGAACGGGGTGAAGACCGCGGGGACGGCCCACTCCGGCGAGTACGGGTAGGCGGAGATCCCCGCGAACGAGGCCCGTCGGGGCGCCGACGGGTCGAAGACCCGCAGCGCCAGCTCGCCCTCGCGCTCGATCGGCACCAGCAGCAGCTCGCCCAGCGACGCGGTGTCCGGAGCCGGGTCGGTGTCCGGGCGCAGCAGCACCTCCCCGTCGACGGGAGCGGCCTCGCCCGCGACGGCCAGCCCGTCGGCGGCCGCCGCGCGGACCCGGACGCCCTCGGCGTCGGTCCACCAGAGCCCGGGCAGCCCGGGGATCTCCGCGGGCTGCGGCTCCAGCCAGTACGTGCCGGTGAGCGCGAGCTGGCCGTGCGGGGTGCTGACCGCCGCCGCCCGCCGATCGCTCCAGTGCTTCCATTCCTCCGCGGCCGTCGCCGTCATCGGCTCGCCCTCCCACTGTGGTCCAGGGCCCGCCGGGCGGGCCGTCCGTACTGCACTCACCCCATCGAACATCCGATACCCGGGCCGGGCATTCCCGGCACCGGATACCGTCGCGCGGCTGTCACACCGCTCAATACGCCGGTCACATCGTCACACCGGACGACATGTATGCCCGGTCTCACCCCGCCGGCCGGCCGGTCCTTCAGTCCTTGATCCGGCGGAACAGGCCCTCCTGCACCACCGAGACCACCAGCCGGCCGCTGCGGTCGAAGATCTGCCCGCGGGCCAGGCCCCGGGCGCCGTGGGCTATCGGGGACTCCTGCTGGTAGAGCAACCAGTCGTCCGTGCGGAACGGGCGGTGGAACCACATCGCGTGGTCCAGCGACGCCATGTCGAAGTGACGGGTGCCCCAGAGCGGCTCCACGGGGGCGCGGACGGCGTCCAGCAGGGTCATGTCGCTCGCGTAGGTGAGCGCGCAGACGTGGATCAGCGGGTCGTCCGGCAGCTCGCCGTTGGTCCGCAGCCAGACGCCGCTGCGCGCCTCGACGCCGGCGAGCTCCTCGGTGGTCCAGCGCAGCCGGTCGACGTAGCGGATGTCGAACGGCTGGCGCCGGCTGATGAACGGCGGCAGCTCGCCGAGCCGGGAGCCGACCTCGTCCAGCGCGCTGGGCAGCTTCTCCGGGGCGGGCACCTCGGGCATCGGGAACTGGTGCTCGATGCTGTCCGGCTCCGAGGCGTGGAAGTCGGCGGTCAGCGCGAAGATCGACCGGCCGCCCTGGATCGCCAGCACCCGGCGGGTGGTGAACGAACGGCCGTCACGCAGCCGGTCCACCTGGTAGACGATCGGCACGCCCGGCACACCGGGGCGCAGGAAGTAGGCGTGCAGCGAGTGGACCGGCCGGTCGCCGTCCACGGTGCGCCCCGCCGCGACCAGGGCCTGGCCGGCGACCTGTCCGCCGAACGTGCGCTGGAGCGCCTCCTCGGGGCTGCGCCCGCGGAAGATGTTCAGCTCGATCTGCTCAAGGTCCAGCAGCGCGACGAGATCGTCGACCGGGGTACCCATGGAACACGTCCTCTCGGGGCCGCCGCCCGGCCGGAGGTCTTCCGCCCGGCTGCCGCGACCCATTCTCTCGAATTCTCCAGCTCAATCGAATTCCTCAGCGAGCCGGGGCATTCCCGCGACCGGGACCGCGGACGCCGATTCACTCGAACGAGGTCGAACGGGGTCGAACGAGGCCCGGCGAGGTCGAACGCCGCCGTCGCGGACGGCCCGCCGGCCACGGCGCGGCCCGGACGCCCTCAGAGCCCCGACTGCCGCACGGTGATGTTGAGCCGGCCGGTCAGCCCCAGCGCCGGGTCCGCCGTCCCGGGCAGGGTCTTCGTCACGCCGTGGTACGCGAACCGGGCCGGCCCGCCGAACACCAGCAGGTCCCCGCTGCGCAGTTCCAGGTCGGTCCACGGCCTGGTCCTGGTCTCGGTGTTGCCGAGCCGGAAGACGCACGTGTCGCCGAGCGACAGCGAGACCACCGGGGCGTCCGCCCGCTCGTCGCGGTCCTGGTGCAGGCCCATCCTGGCGCCGTGCGGGTAGTGGTTGACGATCGCGGTGTCCGGCGCGTACCCGGCCGCGCCCGCGACCTCGCCGACGGCCGCGCCGTACGCCTCGGCCACCGCCCGCCGGGCGAGCCCGTCGAGCTCGGGCGGGAACGGCTTGACCGGCGTGCCGTCCTCGGCGGTGCGGGAGTAGCCGTACGGGTACCAGTGCCACCCCAGGCTGACCATCCGCACGGACATCAGCCCGCCGGTGGGCATCCGGACGGTGTGCATCCCGGCGGGCGGGCGCGCCCACGCACGGCAGGCGGCGACCAGCCGCAGCTGCGCCGCCGCGTCCAGCCAGCCCGGGAGCAGCACGGCGCCGGGGGCCGGCTCGGACCGCCCGCGCCCGGCGGCGGCGTCGAAGCCGAAGGAACCGCCGGAGGGGCCGGAGGGGCCGCCGAAGGATTCGCCGAACAACTCGCCCTGGGTCACTCCCCCATCCTCGCGCACCGGCCCGCACACACCGGCACGCACGCACCGCACCGAACCGAACGCCGCCGGCCGCCTCCCCGCGTGCGGGAAGGCGGCCGGAGGACCGGGCGACCGGACCGGGCCGGGGCGGACGAAGTCGGACAGGGCCGGGCGGTCGGACCGGGTCGGATCAGACGGTGAGGGTCTGGCCCGGGAAGATCAGGTTCGGGTTGGCACCGATGACCTTGGCGTTCTTGCTGTACAGCTCGTGCCAGTCGACGCCCTGGGCGGCGGCGATGGTGCTCAGGGTGTCGCCGGCCTTGACGGTGTAGCCGCCCTTGGCCTGCTTGACGTCGTTCGAGGTCCAGCCCTTGCCCTGCTCCTGCTTGGCGGCCTTGTCGGCCTTCGGCGCGGCGGCGGCCTTCGGGGCCTCGGCGGCCTTGGGGGCGGCCTTCGGCGCGGCGGCGGCCTTGGGGGCCTCCGCGGCCTTCGGCGCGGCCGGCTTCGGGGTCGCGGTGGCGGTGGCGGCCGGGGCGGCCGGCTTGGCGGCGGGGGCGGTGGTCGCCGGGGCGGCGGTGTCGACCGCGGCGGGGGCGCCACCCTTGGTCAGACCGGCCTTGACGGAGCAGACGGGCCAGGCGCCCGGGCCCTGCGAGGCGAGGACCTTCTCGGCGACGGCGATCTGCTGCGCCTTGGTGGCCAGGTTGGCCTGCGAGGCGTAGGCGGTGCCACCGAAGGCGGCCCAGGTGCTGGAGGTGAACTGCAGACCGCCGTAGAAACCGTTGCCGGTGTTGATGGCCCAGTTGCCGCCGCTCTCGCACTGGGCGACGGCGTCCCAGGTGGAGACGGAGGCGGCGGAGGCCGAGGTGGCCGTGACGAGGCCGGCCACCGGCAGGGCCGCGACAGCGGCGCCCGCCACGACAGCCATCCGGACGCGGTTGCGCTTGGTGGCGGACGGGGTGGTGGCAGCGGCGATCTCGTTACGGAAAGTCATGGGGTTCCTCTCGACAGCCCCGGGCGGGCATGCGGAACCAAGCCCTGGAGGAGGACTGGAATCGCCGGCCGCGTCCGTCGGGCGGCCGGAGACGTGTCGGACGTCCCGCGCCGCCCCTGGCCACCCGCCACGCACCGGCGACCTGTTCGAGCGGTCGTATCGGCGGGCACGGCCGGCGCCGGGAGAAAACCGGCGGGCTGTGCGTCGGGGGTGAACCCGGGTGGTGCTCGTTGCACCGCCAAAGAAGCTACGAGTCGGCCGTCGGGGATCCAAACAGTTACGGGTCTCCCCAGCTCAGCAGGGGATTACCGCCGGTAACCTCCCGCCATTCATGCCCTGAATGTCCGTTTTAAGCGTCATTTCCTAGATCAAACATCGACGGCCCGTGGCTCACCTCACACTTCGAATCCGGCAGCCATGCCACCCGGATCGACACATTGCGATGCCATCGACACCCTCGGCGATCGAATCCGGGGCAATTCCCGTCACCCCGGCCCCCCACCCGTGACCCCTGCCACAAGGGCCCGTTGGGCAGGGCGGCCGGGCCGTCCCCGCCTCCGGCTCGAACAGGGCCGGCCCGCACGACCGCCTCCGGGCCGCCCCGTCCGATCCCCGACACCGCACCGAGGAGACCATCAGTGCCGCGCATGCTCGACGTCAGCGACGAGGTCCGTTCCGAGATCGGCGACGACGAGGCCGACCGCCTGCTCGGCGGCGCCCACGCGCCCGACAGCTACGAGTGCACCTCCTGCCGCACGCCCGGCGACGCTCTCCAGGAGCCCACCAGCACCGTGCTGTTCGTCGGCGAGGAGACGGCGGTCCTGGCCTTCGCGCACGCCCGCTGCATCCCCTCCCAGGTGGTCCCGGTCTCCGAGGAGCAGCTGGCCGGCGCCGTCCGCAGCATCAGCCAGGCCCAGGGCGACCCGGCCGCCGACGCCCTTCCCACCCACCCGCAGCCACCGCTCCCCGCCCCGGCACCGGTTCCCGGCCCCGCCCCGTCGCCGGACGCGGCGTCCGGCCCGGAGGCCGGCCGGCCCGGCACACCGGGCCAGGCCGCGATCCTCGGCATCACCTGCGGGCTGGTGCTGCACGGCGACACCGGCCACGCCTCCCTGGTCGTCGAGCCGACCGGCCCGGTCGGCCGGCCGGGCACCATCACCGGTGAGGACGAGTTCCTCGACCTGCTCCAGGACGCGGGCTTCCAGCCGGTCACCGACCTCGACAAGACGCCGGACCAGCTGCCGGGCTGGTCGGTGCTGGTCGCGATGGGCAAGCTGCACGCCGTCCTGCAGCCCGCGGCGGCGGGCGGCAGCACCGGCTGGTGGCAGGCCCACCAGCCGCTCCAGGTGACCGACGCCTGGCGGTTCGCCGCCAACCAGCTCGGCGAGGTCACCATGTACGCCGTCCCGGCCGGGACGGTCGGCCGGCAGCCGCGCGAGGACCTGCTGCGCCAGGCGCTGGAGCGGGCGGTGGCGCTGGGTCAGGTGGTCGCGGCCTCCCTCCCGCTCGCCGGCACCTGAGCCGGCCCCGGCCCCGAGGTGGACGCGAGGCCGGGCCCCGGGGTGGGCGCCGGGCCCGGGGGGAAGCCGCCCCCCCGGCCCCCCCCCCGGGGCACCCCCCCGGCCCCCCCCCCCCCGCCAACC
>NZ_JBHYUU010000245.1:0-10142 GCF_042749955.1 Kitasatospora sp. NPDC059462
GCGCCGAGCCGCCTCGCGAGGCGCCCCGCGAGGCGCCGCGCCGCGAGCCGCGCCCGCGCGGCCGCAACCGGATGTACATCCCGGGCCTGGGCTGCCTGAAGGGCTGCCTGATGGTCCTGCTGGTGCTGGCGCTGGCCGTGGTGGCGCTGTGGAACTTCACCCCGCTGCCGGAGTACTGGGCCGAGGTCCAGGACTGGTTCTCCAGCGCGAAGGACTGGGCGACGAACCTGTTCGACAGCGCGAAGAACTGACGGGACGGCCCCCGGGGACCCCGCTCGGGCCCCCGGGGCCGGACCTCGCGGTGATATTGACGCTTTGTCGACAATTCACGAGAATTCCCGCCGTCCGGTACCCGCCAGGCGCCCTCAGGCGGCCCGCGGAGGGCGGTCGGGCGCGTAGGTTGGTCGCTGTTGTCCCGCCCCACCGAGCGCCCCGGACCCTCCCGGAGCGCTCCCGCCGCCCACGGAGCAGCATTGGCACGCAAGATCGGCAGCCGCTACACCGTCCACCAGGTGATCGGCCGGGGCTCGGCCGGGACGGTCTGGCTGGGCGAGGGCCCGGACGGTCCGGTCGCGGTCAAGCTGCTGCGCGAGGACCTGGCCGCCGACCAGGTGCTGGTCGGGCGCTTCGTCCAGGAACGCGCCGCGCTGACCGGCCTGGACCACCCCCGGGTGGTCGGCGTGCGCGACATGGTCGTCGACGGCAGCGACCTCGCCCTGGTGATGGAGCTCGTCCAGGGCACCGACCTGCGCTCCCGGCTGGAGCGCGACGGCGCGCTGCCCCCGCAGCTCGCCGCCTCGGTCATCGCCGACGTCGCCGACGGCCTGGCCGCCGCGCACGCGGCCGGCATCGTGCACCGGGACGTCAAGCCGGAGAACGTCCTGCTCGACCTCTCCGCCGCCCCCGGCCCCGGCGGCGCCCCGCGCGCCAAGCTGACCGACTTCGGCGTGGCCCGGCTGGTGGACGCCCCGCGCCGCACCCGCGCCACCCGGATCATCGGCACCCCCGACTACCTCGCCCCCGAGATCATCGAGGGCCTGGAGCCGCGCGCCGCCGTCGACATCTACGCCCTCGCCACCGTGCTCTACGAGCTGCTGGCCGGCTTCACCCCGTTCGGCGGCGGCCACACCGGCGCCGTGCTGCGCCGGCACGTCACCGAGCAGGTGCCGCCGATCCCCGGCCTGCCCGACGGCCTGTGGCGGATCATCGCCGAGTGCCTGGCCAAGGCCCCCGCCTCCCGGCTGCGCGCCGCCGAGCTGGCCTCCCGGCTGCGCGAGCAGCTGCCCGCCCTGGCCGGGCTGCCGGTGCTGGCCGTCCCGCAGCAGGGCCGGGCGCCCGTCGAGGAGCAGCTGACCCCGGGCGAGGCGGTGTACGCCGAGGTGGACGCCGCCCCCGGCACCCACAAGCGCCGCCGCGGCCCGGCCGTCCCGCTGGTGCCCGGCATCGCCCCGGACTCCACCCGGGACACCCACACCAGCCTGCGCCGCCCCTCCGCGCACGAGCTGGCCTCCTACGCGGCCGAGTCGCGGGCCCAGCGCACCGCCCCGGGCGCGGGCCACCGCCGGGACCGCCAGGCGCTGCTGCGCCGCCGCCGGGTGCTGGCCGTGCTGCTGGCGGTGGTCCTGCTGCTGGCCGGCGCCGCCGCGGCCTGGACCGCCTTCGCGGCCACCGCGCCGGACCCCGGCTCCGGCTCCCGCCCGGCCACCGTCTCCACGGCGCCACGGGCCCCGTAGCGGGCCCGTCGGGGGCCCGCCGGCGGGTCGTGTGCGCCCCGGACGCCCCCGCGGTCGTCAGAAGCCCCCCGGGAACCATTACCCTGGGGGCGTGGCAGCCGTCGATCCTTCCGAAGAGCTCAAGAACCTCGAAACGACCATGGGGTCGATCGAGGCCGTCCTCGACCTGGACAAGATCCGGGCCGACATCGCGCGCCTGGAGGAGGAGGCAGCCGCCCCCGACCTGTGGGACGACGTCGCGAACGCGCAGAAGGTGACCAGCAGGCTCTCCTTCCTCCAGGGCGAACTGCGCAGGGTCGAGGGCCTGCGCGGCCGCATCGAAGACCTGGGCGTCCTGTTCGAGCTGGCCGAGGCCGAGGACGACGCGGACACCCGCGCCGAGGCCGAGGCCGAGCTGACGTCCGTCGCCAAGGCGGTCGAGGAGCTGGAGGTCCGCACCCTCCTGTCGGGCGAGTACGACGCCCGCGAGGCGCTGATCAACATCCGCGCCGAGGCCGGTGGCGTGGACGCCGCCGACTTCGCCGAGCAGCTGATGCGCATGTACCTGCGCTGGGCCGAGCGGCACGGGTACCCCACCGAGGTGTACGACACCTCGTACGCGGAGGAGGCCGGCATCAAGTCCGCGACCTTCACCGTCAAGGCCCCGTACGCCTACGGCACCCTCTCGGTCGAGCAGGGCACGCACCGCCTGGTCCGCATCTCCCCGTTCGACAACCAGGGCCGCCGGCAGACCTCGTTCGCCGGTGTCGAGGTGCTCCCGGTCGTCGAGCAGTCCGACCACGTCGACATCGACGAGTCGGAGCTGCGCGTGGACGTCTACCGCGCCTCCGGCCCCGGCGGCCAGGGCGTCAACACCACCGACTCGGCGGTGCGCATCACGCACATCCCGACCGGCATCGTGGTGTCCTGCCAGAACGAGCGCTCGCAGATCCAGAACAAGGCGTCCGCGATGAACGTCCTCCAGGCCAAGCTGCTGGAGCGGCGCCGCCAGGAGGAGAAGGCGGCGATGGACGCGCTCAAGGACAGCGGCAGCTCCTGGGGCAACCAGATGCGCTCCTACGTGCTGCACCCGTACCAGATGGTCAAGGACGTCCGCACCGAGTTCGAGGTCGGCAACCCGCAGGGCGTGCTGGACGGCGACATCGACGGCTTCATCGAGGCCGGCATCCGGTGGAGGAAGCAGCGGGAAACCGCGAGCTGAGCGTGAGGACGCCGGTCTCGATGAACATCAAGCACAGCATCGAGGCCGGCATCCGGTGGCGCAAGCAGCGCGAGACCGCCGCGCAGTAGTCCGCGGTCCGCACAGGGCGGAACGAAGGAAGGCCCCCGACCGGTTCACCGGTCGGGGGCCTTCCCGTGTACGTACGTCTCAGGCCAGCGCCTGCCGCGCGATCAGCGCCACCGCGAGCAGTCCGGCCAGCACGGCCAGCAGCATCGCGGGGGAGAGCGCGGCGAACGGGCCCTGCTGCTCCTGCAGCCGGGCCCGGGTGGCACGGCACGCGGGGCAGCGGCCCTCGCTGACGCGGCCGTTGCAGTGGGCGCACACCAGATGGTCGCAGGTCATGCGATCTCCTCCTCGCTGCTACTGCAAACGCACCGGACCGGGCCTTGGTTCCTTCTCGTGCCCTGTGCGGCGGAGCGGTCGTGCCCGACCGCACCCTCCACTGTGCCAGGTTCCGGGCGTTCCGGCCCCCGGGCTGTGAGATGGCTCCCAATTTTCGGGGCATACCAGGGCATTTTCCCCCGGCCCCCCGCCCCTGTCGCGGCCGGACCTGCGGGCCGGGCGCCCGTTCGCGTATGGTCCCAAGCCGGGAGCGGCCGTTCCGCTCCCCTCGCCCGCCCCGGGCCGGGCATGCCGAGGGGCGGACCGACCCAGGACTGGCGCCGCCTAGGATGGCCTCCGTGATGCAGCCGTGATCAGATTCGACAACGTCTCCAAGACCTATCCCAAGCAGAACCGTCCCGCCCTGGACAACGTCTCGCTGGAGATCGAGAAGGGTGAGTTCGTCTTCCTGGTCGGCTCGTCCGGCTCGGGCAAGTCCACCTTCCTGCGCCTGTGCCTGCGCGAGGAGCGCCCCAGCAGCGGCGAGGTGCACGTGCTGGGCAAGGACCTCGGCAAGCTGTCCAACTGGAAGGTGCCGCACATGCGCCGCCAGCTGGGCACCGTCTTCCAGGACTTCCGCCTGCTGCCCAACAAGACGGTCGCGCAGAACGTCGCCTTCGCGCTGGAGGTCATCGGCAAGCCGAAGAGCGCCATCGGCAAGGTGGTGCCCGAGGTGCTCGACCTGGTCGGCCTCGGCGGCAAGGAGGACCGCATGCCGGGCGAGCTGTCCGGCGGTGAGCAGCAGCGCGTCGCGATCGCCCGGGCGTTCGTCAACCGCCCCATGCTGCTGATCGCGGACGAGCCCACCGGCAACCTCGACCCGCAGAACTCGGTCGGCATCATGAAGCTGCTCGACCGGATCAACCGCACCGGCACCACCGTGCTGATGGCCACCCACGACCAGGCCATCGTCGACCAGATGCGCAAGCGCGTCATCGAGCTCGACAAGGGGCTGCTGGTCCGCGACCAGGCCCGCGGCGTCTACGGGTACCAGCACTGACCGCTCGGCGCTGACCCCGTGGGCCGCCCGCCCGCCTCGCCCGACCAGCAGTACCGACCCTGGAGTTGTTGAACGCATGCGCGCCCAGTTCGTCCTGTCGGAGATCGGTGTGGGTCTCCGCCGCAACCTGACGATGACCATCGCGGTCGTCGTCAGCGTCGCGCTCTCCCTCGCCCTCGCCGGTGCCTCCCTCCTGGTCCGCGACCAGGTCAACTCGATGAAGGGGTACTGGTACGACAAGGTCGAGGTGAGCATCTACTTCTGCACCAAGGCCGATGCCCGCAACTCGCCCCAGTGCGACAAGGGCGCGGCCACCGACCAGCAGATCGCCGACATCAAGACCCAGCTCGACAAGATGGACTCGGTGGTGCAGTCCTCGACCTTCGAGAACTCCGCCGAGGCGTACAAGCACTGGAAGGAGATGAACCCGGACAACCCGCTCATCTCCGTCCTCGGCCCGGAGGCCATCCCGCAGTCGTGGCGGGTGAAGCTCAAGGACCCGACCAAGTACGACGTCATCCAGAGCGCCTTCGCCGGCAAGCCCGGCGTGAAGTCGGTCGAGGACCAGCGCAAGATCCTGGAGAACCTCTTCGGCCTGCTGAACGGCCTCCAGACGGCGGCCTTCGTCATCATGGTGCTGATGCTCTTCGTCGCCCTGCTGCTGATCGTCAACACCGTCCGGGTGTCGGCGTACAGCAGAAGGCGCGAGACCGGCATCATGCGCCTGGTCGGCGCCTCGAACTTCTACGTGCAGATGCCGTTCATCGCGGAGGCCGCGTTCTCCGCGCTGCTCGGTGCGGTGATGGCCTCCGGCCTGCTGCTCGGCGGCCACTTCTTCGTCCAGAACTGGCTCGCCGAGCGGGTGCAGTTCATCCACTTCATCGGCCTGTCCTCGGTGCTGGCGGTGATACCGCTGCTGGTCGTGGTGGGTATGGGCATGGCCGGCATCGCGGCCTTCTTCACCCTCCGCAAGTACCTCAAGGTCTGAGTCCGCGACGACCCGGACGGCCCCGGCGGTCCCGGACGGCACTGCGCCGTCCGGGGCCGCCGGCGTTCCGCCGCCACCGCTTCCGGGCTGCGGCGTTTCCGGGAGGTTCTAGACTCCGGTCCATGCCCGTCACTCCCCGCGCGGTACGTCAGGTGGCCACCCTCAGCCTGGTGTTCGGCGTGGTCCTGCTGGCCGGGGCCGCCACCGGCGCCTGGGGCGAGCCCGGCGCGACGCCGCGTCCGCCGTCCGCCGACACCGCCCGGGCCGCCGCCGCGACCATCGGCGCCGGCCAGGACCCGGCCGGCGCCGACCTCTCCGAGCAGCAGGCCGAGCACCTGATCGGTGCCACCGGCGACCGCTGGGGCGCGTACTACAGCGCCCAGGAGTACGCCGAGTTCAGCCAGGGCCTGGACGGCCGCTACCTCGGCGTGGGCCTGTCCGTGGGCCGCGGCGAGGACGGCGTCACCACCGTCTCCCAGGTGCTGACCGCAGGCCCGGCCGCGGCCGCCGGGATCGCGGTCGGCGACCGGCTGCTGCGGATCGGCGACGACCCGGCGGACCGGCTGCCGGTCACCGAGGTGGTCGCCCGGCTGCGCGGACGCGAGGGCGCCGAGCGCCGGCCCGGCTCGGAGGTGGTCCTGGCCGTGCAGCGCGAGGAGGGCGAGGAGCGCGAGGTCCGGCTGCGCCGCGCCCTGCTGGACAGCCAGCAGGTGACCGTGGAGCACCTGGCGGGCGGCGCGGTGCGGATCGCGGTGCGGGCCTTCACCTCCGGCGTGGCCGAGCAGGTGCGCGCCGCCGTGCGCGGCGCACGGGCCGGTGTGGTGCTCGACCTGCGCGGCAACTCCGGCGGGCTGGTCGACGAGGCGGCCGGCACCGCCGGGGTCTTCCTGGACGGCGGCCCGGTCGGCTCGTACCAGGACCGCGGCGGCACCCGGGAACTGACCGCCCCGCCCGGCGGCGACCAGCGCACCCCGCTGGTGGTGCTGGTCGACGGCGGCACGATGAGCGCCGCCGAACTGCTCACCGGGGCCCTCCAGGACCGCGGCCGGGCCGTGGTGGTGGGCGGGCGGACCTTCGGCAAGGGCACCGTCCAGCAGCCCAGCCGGCTCGCCGACGGCGCGGTGCTGGAGCTGACCGTCGGCCGCTACTACACCCCGGCCGGCCGCTCCCCGGAGGGCACCGGACTGGCCCCGGACGTCCCGGCGGACGCCTCCGAGGACGCCGCGGCGCTCGCCCTGCGGGTCCTGGCCGGTCTCGGGACCCGTGCGTAAAGGGGCTGCTCGGCACGGGGCGGAGGTGCGAGAATGACCGCGCTATGGCAAAGGAAACCGGACACAAGCTGATCGCGCAGAACAAGAAGGCGCGACACGAGTACACCATCCTCGACACCTACGAGTGCGGTCTCGTGCTCACCGGCACGGAGGTGAAGTCACTGCGCGAGGGGCGGGCCAACCTGGTCGACGGCTACGCCTACATCCAGAACCACGAGGCGTGGATCGACAACGTCTTCATCCCCGAGTACACCCAGGGGACGTGGACCAACCACGCGGCCCGGCGCAAGCGCAAGCTGCTGCTGCACAAGCTGGAGATCCGCAAGATCGAGACGAAGGTCCGGGACGCCGGCCACACCCTCGTCCCGCTCTCGCTCTACTTCAAGGACGGCCGGGTGAAGCTCGAACTGGCGCTCGCGGTCGGCAAGAAGCTGTACGACAAGCGGCAGACCCTGCGCGAGAAGCAGGACACCCGCGAGACGGCGCGCGCCGTGGCGGCCGCCCGGCGACGCCAGCGTTAATCGGCTGGACCCTCGCTGGTCGCCTCGCGTACCATGGGCCCAGCACCACGGACGGGAGACCGTCCGCGCTGTTTCTCAACAAAACATGGGGATGATCGGTTTCGACAGGGGATGTTGAAACAGGGGAAGCGAGCCGAGGAACGCGGCAATGATCTCGTTAACCACGTGTCGCAAAAAAATAATCGCCAACTCTAAGCGCGATTCCCAGCAGTTCGCTCTCGCTGCCTAATAAGCACCGATAGCGCTTGGGTGTCAGACCGGGGGGTTCCCGACCCGGACCCTGGCATAATCTAGGGAACTCAACCGTCCGCCCGGGCTGCGGGGGCGGATGGGAAATCAAACAGCAGCTGGGCCTGTTGGCGGCTTGTCCGTGTGACCGCCAGGGCCGAGAAAAGCACAGCGGACTGCGCTCGGAGAAGCCCTGAATTGACTCCACTGGACCCGGGTTCGATTCCCGGCATCTCCACCACCCCATGTTGACAGTGTGAAGGCCGTCCACCGCGTTGCGGAGGGCGGCCTTCACGTTTCCCTCGGCCGGGGCGTAGGATCGTCCGTCCGCTCGTTTCCCGGAGCCGGATTCCGCCGCAACCACCGAGGCCATGCAGAGCAACACGGACACCAGCACCACGGACACCGCCGCCACCGACCACGAGACCGTGCGCGAGCGCGAGATCGCCGGCGAGCAGCGTCACCTCGACACCGTCTACCGGCGGCTGGAGGAGAAGCTCGCCGAGGCCGAGTACATCCTGGAGGACGCCGCCAAGCGCGTGCACGTCGGCACCCCCGGCGCGCTCGCCGAGCGCGACGCCCAGGTGTACCGGGCCGGCGCCCACCTCCAGCGGCTCAACAACGAGTTCGAGGACTTCCTGTTCGGCCGCATCGACCTCCAACGGGCCGACGCCCCGGAGGAGCACGGCATCCCCTCCAACACCCCGCTCGACCCGGCCGACCCGGCCGTCGCCGAGACCCTGCACATCGGCCGGCTCGGGGTGCTGGACGCCGAGTACGGTCCGCTGGTGATCGACTGGCGGGCCCCGGCCGCGGCGCCGTTCTACCGCTCCACCCCGCTGGAGCCCGGCCGGGTCGTCCGGCGCCGGGTGATCCGCTCCAAGGGCCGCAAGGTGATCGGCGTCGAGGACGACCTGCTGCGTCCCGACCTCACCCCCACCCTGGACGGCGAGGAACTGGCGGTGGTCGGCGACGGCGCGCTGATGGCCTCGCTCGGCCGGGCCCGCAGCCACTCGATGCGCGACATCGTCTCCTCCATCCAGCGGGAGCAGGACGAGGTGATCCGCGCCGCCGCGGCCGGGGCCACCCTGGTCACCGGCGGCCCCGGCACCGGCAAGACCGCGGTGGCGCTGCACCGGGCGGCCTTCCTGCTCTACCAGGACCGCCGCCGCTACGCGGGGGGCATCCTGGTGGTCTCGCCGACCCCGCTGCTGGTCTCCTACACCGAGGGCGTGCTGCCCTCGCTCGGCGAGGAGGGCCAGGTCGCCATCCGCGCGGTCGGCTCGCTGGTCGACGGCATCGAGGCCGGCACCTACGACACCCCGGAGGCGGCCCGGATCAAGGGCTCGGCCCGGATGGTCCAGCTGCTGCGCCGGGCCGCCCGGGCCGCGCTGGAGCTGGGCGCGCCGCAGGAGCTGAAGGTGGTCGCCCGCGGCGAGGTGCTGAAGCTGGACGCGGGCCGGCTCAAGGCGGTGCGCGGCAACGTCGTCGGCTCCGGCGGCACCCCGCTCAACCTGCTGCGCCCGCGCGCCCGCCGGCTGCTGCTGGACGCGCTGTGGCAGCAGGCCACCCGGCACCTGCCCAGGCCCGCCGACCACTACGCCCGCGAGCAGCGCCAGGAGGAGAAGGAGGCCTTCGACGAGTACGTCTCCGACGAGGCGCCGTTCCTGGACTTCCTGGACGCCTGGTGGCCCGCGGTCACCCCGCGCCGGGTGCTCGGCACCCTGAAGCACGCCCGGCACATCAACCGGATCGCCCGCCGCGCGGTCACCCCCGACGAGGCGAAGGTGCTGGCGGCCTCCTGGCGGCACCTGTCGCAGCGCGGCGAGGGCGCGCTGTCGGCGCACGACGTGGCGCTGGTGGACGAACTGCAGGTGCTGCTCGGCGAGCCGGCCCGCCCGAAGGTCCGCGAGGTGGACGCGGTGGACCTGCTGAGCGGCCTGGAGGAGGTCACCACCTTCGCCGACCGCTCCGCCCGGCAGCGCGAGCGCGTGCCCGTGGAACGGGTCGAGTACGCGCACGTGATCGTCGACGAGGCGCAGGACCTCACCCCGATGCAGTGGCGGATGATCGGCCGCCGCTCCCGGATGGCCACCTGGACCATCGTCGGCGACCCGGCGCAGTCCTCCTGGCCGTTCCCGGAGGAGGCGAAGGCCGCGCTGGACGAGGTGCTCTCCGGCAAGCCGCGCCGCCGCTTCACGCTGACCGTGAACTACCGCAACCCCGCCGAGATCGCCGAGGTGGCGGCCAAGGTGCTGGAGCTGGCCGCGCCGGGCACGCCGTCGCCGAGCGCGGTGCGCAGGGTGGGCGTCGAGCCGCGCTTCGCGGCCGTCACCGACCCCTCGCCGGAGGCCTTCGGCGCGGGCGCCCGGGCCGAGCTGGAGCGGCTGCTCGGCGAGGTGGACGGCACGGTGGCCGTGGTGGTGCCGATGGACCGGCGGGCCGAGGCGGCGGGCTGGGCCGAGGGGCTGGGCGACCGGGTGGTCGCGCTGGGCAGCCTGGAGGCCAAGGGCCTGGAGTACGACGCGACCGTGGTGGCCGACCCGACCGGGATCGCCGGCGAGTCGGAGGCGGGCCTGCGGGTGCTGTACGTGGCGCTGACCCGGGCGACCCAGCGGCTGACCGTGCTGTCCGGTCCGGACGACCTGCCGGACGCGGCCGGGGTGCCCGCGCTGCTGCGCGACTGACGCCGGGGCCGGGGGCGTGCGGCCGGGCCGCCCCGCCCCCGCCCGGCGCGGCCCACCGAGGCGCTCTCGGATGGACCGCTGACCCTCGCCAGGCCGTCGGGAGGGGCGGGC
>NZ_JBHYUU010000246.1:0-10125 GCF_042749955.1 Kitasatospora sp. NPDC059462
CGCCCTCTTCTCCGCCGCGCGCCCCGCCGCCCCCCCCCCCGGGCGCCGGGCGGCCTCCGCCCCCCGCCGGGCCCCCCCCCCCCCGTCCGGGTCAGGAGCCGGCTGGTCGGCTGAGATCGTAGAACGTCGAGCCGCCGACCGTCCTGGCGGTGTAGTGGCTCGTCACCCAGGCCTCGATCCGGGCGGTCTGCGACTGGCCGGACCCGCCGCCCGGGCCGCCCGGAGCGGCGTTCGCGCCGCCCGCCTCGCCGTCGAGGGCGCGGAACGAGCCGCCGGCGACGAACCAGTGGACCTTGCCCTCCGCCACGTACTGCTGGAAGGCCTCCAGGCTGAGCGAGGGGTCGCTGCTGTTGAAGCCGCCGAGGGCCATCACCGGGACGCCGGAAGCGAGTTGGTAACTGGCTGCGTTCTGCGAACCGCTGGTCGCGGCCGCCCAGCGGTAGCCGTCGGCGCCCTGCTCCAGCAGATCGGCGGCCTCGGTGCTCACCTTGGTGCCGTTCAGCAGCCCGCCCATGCCACCCATGCCACCCATGCCGCCGGGGCCGCCGGTCGTGCCGCCACCGGCCGTGCCGCCGGGCCCGCCGCCGGTGCCGCCCGGGGCGCCCGGGGCACCGGGGAAGCCGCCCGTACCGTCGGGAACACGGTTGCCCCGGCCGCCGTCCCGGCCGTCCTGCTGCTGGGCGCCGGGGAAGCCGGGGAAGCCGCCCGGGCCGCCCGCGCCGCGCCGGCCGCCGCCCGGTCCGAAGCCGCCCTCCACCGCCGGCCCGGCCAGCACGATCGAGCCCTGGTGCGGGGTGCCGACGGTCTCCACCGCGTACGCCGCCGGTCCGCCCAGCGCCGCCGCCGCACCCACCAGGCCCGCCACCGCGGTCAGCCGCCCGGCGAGCCGCGAGGACCCGGCCGGACCGCCGTCCGCCCGGCGCGCGAGCCGCGCCGCGAGCGGACCGGCCGCGAGCAGCGCCACCGCGGCGAGCAGCCCGCCCGCCAGGACGGCCGGCCGCAGCCACGGCAGGAAGTCCGCGCTGCGCCCGAGCAGCACGTACGCCCACACCGCCGTCACCGCGAGCGTGCCGGCCAGCACCGCCGCGTACGGCAGCCGGTGCCGCGCCCGCCACAGCCCGTCGACGCCCATGCCGACCAGCGCCGCGACCGCCGGGGCCAGCGCCACCGTGTAGTACTGGTGGAAGATCCCGGACATGAAGCTGAAGGTCAGCGCGGTGCAGAGCAGCCAGCCGCCCCAGACCAGGAACGCGGTGCGCGCGGTGTCCGTCCGGGCGTGGCGGCGGGTGGCCCACAGGCCGAACACCAGCAGGATCAGCGCGGCGGGCAGCAGCCAGGCGATCTGCCCGCCGATGTCGCCGTCGAACAGCCGGGTGAGGCCGGTGCGGCCCCAGCCGCCGCCCGTCCCGCCGGGCGGACCCCCGGCCGGAGCGCCGCCCGGGGCGCCGCCGAACACCGCCTCGGCCCCGGCCGGCATCCGGTTGCGTCCACCGCCGACGCTGCCGGTCTCGTTGCCGTTGAGCCGGCCCAGGCCGTTGTAGCCGAAGGTGAGCGAGAGGAAGCTGTTGTCCTGCGAGCCGCCGATGTACGGCCGCGCCGAGGCCGGCACCAGCTCGACCACCGCGACCCACCAGCCGCCCGCGACCACCGTCGCCAGCCCGCCGGCCAGCAGCTGGCGCACCCGGCGCCACAGCCCGGTCGGCGCCACCACCAGGTAGACCAGCGCGAACGCGGGCAGCACCAGGAACGCCTGGAGGGTCTTGGTGAGGAAGGCCAGCCCGAACATCACGCCGGTGAACACCAGCCACCGGGTGCCCGCCGCCTCGACCGCCCGCAGCAGCCCGTACGCGGCCAGCGTGAGCAGCAGCACCAGCAGCGCGTCCGGGTTGTTGAAGCGGAACATCAGCGCCGCCACCGGCGTCAGCGCGAACACCGCGCCCGTCAGCAGCCCGGCGAGCGGCGAGAAGCGCCGGCGCACCGTCGCGTACAGCACCGCCACGGTGGCCACCGCCATCAGCGCCTGCGGGGCCAGCACCGACCACGAGGAGAGCCCGAAGACGCGCGCCGCCAGCGCCATCGGCCAGAGCGCGAGCGGCGGCTTGTCGACGGTGATGAAGTTCCCGGCGTCCGAGGAGCCGTAGAAGAAGGCCTTCCAGCTCTGGCTGCCCGCCTGGGCGGCGGCCGAGTAGAAGGAGTTGGCCCAGCCGGAGGCGGACAGGCCCCAGAGGTAGAGGACGGCGGTGGCCGCCAGCAGCGCCAGCAGCGCGGGCCGCACCCAGCGCGGGTCGTCGGCGCGCCCGCGCCAGGTCCGGCCCGGCAGGGTGCGCAGCCGCGCCGCCCAGGACGCCGGCCCTTTGGAGCCGGCGGGCGGCGGCGGGAACTCCGGGAACAACGGCGGCGGGGCCGGCCGCGCGGTGGCCGCCCCCTCCGGCGCGGGGGCGGGTGGCAGCACCGGGGGCGGGTGGTCCCCGGCCTCCGGCCAGGGCTCGCCGGCCGGCGGGATGTGGCTGGTCGTGGTCATGGGCGCCAGGTTCGGGTGCCCGTCTGAGAGAACCGTGAGACCCGCGTGTGAGCCGCCTGTGATCTGACCGGCCCGGTGCCCGCCCCTGCCGTCCTGCGCCCCGCCCCGCCCTGCCCCTTCGCCTTCCGTGCTAGGCGGCCTGCGGCATCGTCAGGTGCTTGCCGAGCCACTCCAGGGCGGGCGGGATCTCCCTGGTCCAGGTGTGGAAGTTGTGGCCGCCGGTGTCGAGGGTGATGGTGGAGAGCTTGGTCGGCGCCCTGAAGGCGTTGACCATGGCCTGGGTGCCCTCGTAGTTGTTCTCGTCGTAGCTGGTGGCGAGCAGCAGCGCGACCGGCTCGGCCGGCTTGTTCTTCAGCCGCCAGACCAGGTCGTTCTCCTGCTTCAGCTGGGCGTTGCCCGCGAACAGGTCGCCGGTGGTCTCGTCGATCGGTGCGGTGTAGTAGCCGGAGAGCGAGACCGCCGACCGGTAGGCGTCCGGCTTGCGGAGCGCGAACTTGAGGGCGCAGTAGCCGCCGGTCGAGTTGCCGATCACCGCGCGGTTGGCCGGGTCGGTGCCGATCCGGTAGTTGGCGGCCAGCGCCGTCGGCAGGTCACTGGTGAAGAAGGTCTCCACCTGCGGTCCGCCGGGGACGTCCATGCACTCGGTGTCGCGGTTGCCGGACAGGGTCGGGCGCATCAGCACCAGGACGGTCGGCGGCAGCTTGTTCTGCTCGATCGCGGTGAGCGCGGACGCCGGGTACTGCATCAGCGTGATCAGCTTCTCCGCCGAGCCCGGGTAGCCGGCCAGCACCAGGGCCATCGGGAACTTGCGCTGCGCGTACTCCGGCTGGAAGTACTGCGGCGGCAGGTAGACGAAGGCGTCGCTGCTCAGGCCGCTCGCGCTGCCCCGGACCGCGACCTCCTGGATCAGCCCGGAGCGGTCGCGGGCCGAGCCCTGCGCCGAGTACATGTTCTTCTCGCCGGTGACGGCCAGGGAGGCGGCCGCGTTCGGCTGGTGGTCGACCACCGTGCCCGGCTTGCCGTTGGTGCCGAGCAGGTCGCTCCAGGAGCTGTAGAAGCCGAAGTAGCCGTTGGCGATCAGGCCCATGGCGACGAGCACCGCGATCTGGGTGGCGAGGAACGCGCCGATCCGTCCGGTCCAGGCCTTCCAGCCGCCGCCGCCGAATCTCGGCCAGAGCCACATCGTGGCGGCGAAGACGCCGATCGCGATGACGGAGGCGACGATCTGGAGGGGGACACCCGTGAGGCTGAGCACGTCCCGATGGTAGTTGACGTCGGGGACCGCTCCGTGCGCCCTGTCGTCCGCCCCCGCTACGCTTCGGTGCGCTGCAAGTGAGCCCTGTTGACCGTGTCTTGTCGGATCGGAATCATGGCGGCGGGGACAGCAGAGAGCACGGAGTGTGCATGGATCAGCACCGAGAGAGCACCCGGGGGAGCGGCATGAAGTCCTTCACCAAGGCCGGCGTTGCGGTGGGCACCGCATTGCTGCTTGCGGCCTGTTCGAGCGGCGGTTCGGGAGGGTCGGGCGATTCGTCCTCGTCCTCGTCCGGACCGTCCGACGGCGGTTTCAGCGCCCTTCCCGCCCCGTCGCCGACGCCCACGCCGACGCCGACACCGACGCCCACGCCGACGCCGTACGGGCCGGTGCTCGCCGGCTACGTCGACCCGGTCGGCACCGCGCTCGGCAAGATCAACCCGGCCTCCAACATGGACAACTTCCTGATCGGCCTCCAGGAGGCGGCCAGCGCGGCCAACTCCGCGAGCAGCGGACTCGGCCTCAGCGACACGCCGGCCACCGTCGGCACCACCAAGCGCCAGCTGGTGACGGCCCTGTCGCAGCTCGCGACCGATCTCAGCAAGATCCGTACCGACATCAAGTCCAAGGCCTTCTGCACCACCGGCTCCGCCTACGCCCAGGTCGGCCTCTCCGAAGGCCTGAAGGCGATCCCGGCCGCCCTCGCCGAGATGGCCGCCGCCGGGTACGCCACCAACTTCACCGTCCCGCAGACGCCTCCGCAGCAGACCCGATCGAAGGAGAACGACACCTTCGTCACCAAGGGCAAGCTGCGCGGCAAGGGGGAGTTGAACATCGACAACTCCGAGGGCAGCAGCGACTCCGTCGTCTCGCTCTCCCAGAGCGGCAAGGCGGTCCACTCGCTGTACGTCGGCAAGGGGAAGAAGGGGTCCATCGAGGGCATCGAGGACGGCACCTACGACGTCTTCTTCTCCGACGGCGTCGACTGGGACCCGACGCTGAAGATGTTCACCCAGAACTGCAGCTACTCGAAGTTCGACGAATCCCTGGACTTCGTGACCGACCGCACGACGTACCAGATCTGGTCGATCACGCTGACCGCGAAGGTCGGCGGCAACGCCAAGACCAGCGACGTGGACGAGGAGAACTTCCCGCAGCCGTAAGGGTGCGCGCACGGACGGACGGAGGCACCACGGGCCGCGGGGCCCGCGGTGCCTCCAAACCCTTGGACGGCGCCGCGGCCCGTCCGCGAAGCTGGCCGGGTGACCAGCGCGCCCTTCGTCCCCGGCCTCGAACTCGCCCGCCTCCTGCACGAGGAGGCCGTCCGTCCGCTCCTCGCCGCCGCCCACCCCGGCCTGCGGTACGCCGCCGCCCTCGTGGGCCCCGGCTCCGAGGTGCTCGGCCTCGACACCCCGCGCTCCACCGACCACGACTGGGGCCCGCGCCTCGACCTCTTCCTCCCGGCCGGGGACGCCGCGCGCCTGCGCCCCGCCCTCACCCGTCTGTTCGCCGAACGCCTCCCCGGCACGCTGCGGGGCCGCCCCACCCGCTACCGCACGGGCGACGACCCCGACGGACCCGTCACCCCGCACGTCGCCGTCCACGACCTCACCGGCTGGCTCACCGACCGCCTCGGCGGCCCGCTCGGGGACCTCGGGCCGGCGGACTGGCTCGCGTTCCCCCAGCAACGGCTCGCCGAGGTCACCGGCGGTGCCGTCCTCCACGACGGAACCGGCGAACTCACCGCCGTACGGGCGGCGTTGGCCTGGTACCCCGACCAGGTCTGGCGCCACCTGCTCGCCTGCCAGTGGCAGCGGATCGCCCAGGAGGAGGCGTTCACCGGACGCTGCGCCGAGGTCGGCGACGAGCTCGGCTCCGCCGTCACCACCGGCCGCCTGGTCCGCGACCTGATGCGGCTCTGCCTGCTCCTCGACCGCCGCTACGCCCCCTACGGCAAGTGGCTCGGCTCGGCGTTCGCCCGTCTCGCGGTGGCACCCCGGCTGACCCCGTCCCTGCGCGGCGCCCTGGCCGCCGACACGTACCCCGAACGCGAACGCCACCTGTGCGCCGCGTACGAGACGGTGGCCGCCCTGCACAACGCCACCGGCCTCACCCCGCCCGTCGACCCGGCCACCCGGCCGTACCACTCCCGCCCGTACCGCGTCCTGCGCGCCGACCGCTTCGTCCGCGCGCTGGCCGCGACGGTGACGGACCCGTTGCTGCGCGACCGGCCGCTCACGGGCGGGGTCGACCAGTGGGTCGACAGCACGGACGCGCTGACCCGGCCGGCCCTGTTGCGACCCCCGTGCTCCGGCGGTGGATCGTGATCACGCCGACCGGCGCGGCGGGAGCGTCCGCGCCTGGCATACTCGGGCCGTGATGGATGCCGAGGAGTTCTGGGCCCTGGTGGACGGGGCGTGCGCCGAAGTCGACGCGCTGGAACCGGACTTCGACGAGCGGTGCGCGGCGGTCGAGCGCGCCTGCGAGGAGCGGCTCGTGCGCCGCACGCCCGCCGAGATCGTCCGGTTCTCCCTGCGGCAGTGGCAGCTGCGCGACCACGCCTACCGGTACGACCTGTGGGCGGCGGCGTTCCTCATCGAAGGCTGGTGGTCCGACGACGGGTTCATGGACTTCCGCGACGGCCTCATCTCGCTCGGCCGGGACTGGTACGAGCGCGCGCTCGCGGATCCGGACTCCCTCGCCGACCATCCGGCGGTGCGGGGCGGCGGGGACGTGCTCATCGGGAACGAGGACTTCAACCGCGTGGCGCACCGGGCCCACCAGCGCCTCACCGGTGAACCGGACGGCCTCGACGAGGCGCTGGAGGCGTCCCTGGAAGCCGGCCCGCTCCGCGTCGTGACCGAGCCGGCCGGAGCCCGCTGGGACGTCGCGGACGACGGTGAGATGCGCCGCCGCCTGCCACGCCTCGCCGCGATCTTCCTGGACTAGCGCGCAGCGCGCGGGGTGGCCGCGACCACCGCCCGCGAGCGGCGAGGCCTACGGCTGGCGCCCGGCCGGTGAGCCGGTGGCGACGAGCTGCCCGGTGGCGGTCAGCGCGAGGCGCGAGAAGAGGGTGCCGGAGAAGCCGAAGAGCAGCGCGATGGCGAGGGCGAGCGGCCGGTCCGGCGCGTCCCAGGAGTTGTCGAGGAAGACGTGCCCGAGCAGGTTGAGCTCCGGGTCCGCGAGCATCCGCACCAGCAGCATCCCGCCGATCGCCGCGAGCGCACCGCCGACCGGGGCCAGGACCAGCACGCCCCAGGAGGACGGCCGTTGGGAGCGCATCACGCCGATCACGGGGGAGAGGAAGCCGCCCAGCGCGCCGAGCATCATGGTCGGCTGGTGCGCCAGCGTGACGCCGATCAGATAGACGGCGCCGAGCCCGATGGTGGCCAGCCAGAGGGCGGCGCGCTGCTGCTCGTACTCGCGCTCGGCCTCGGTGTCCTCAAGGTCGTGGAGGTGCTCGGCGGCTGCGGCGAGCGTGGTGGTGGGCGGCTGTCCGGCTTCCTCCAGCCTCGGCTGCAGCGCTTCGAGCCGGGAGGCGGCCTCGTCCGGCGGCAGCAGCCGCATCAGGTCGCGCTCGCAGCTGTGCAGCACCCGCCAGGCGGAGGCCAGCTTGGACAGCGGGATCGAGAACACCCAGGAGGACCTGGGGGACAGCCGCCACACGACCATGTTGGTGTGCTCCAGCGTGTCCAGCCGGGCGGTCACCGTCGCGAGCACGGCCTGTCGTACGGGGTCGTCCGGGGAGACGGCCGCGAGCACGGTGGTACGGGCGCGGGCCTCACCGATGCGGCCCTGCATCCGGCGGTAGCGCGGGGCGGCGATGAAGCCCCGGCTGGTGAGGAAGACGATCGCGAGATAGACGAGGCAGACCGCTGCCAACGCCCAACGGTCGTTCTCCGCCTGCCACATGGTGCCCCCCTCGGCGTTGCCTGGGGCCATCGTGCCGCATGGGGCGCCGGTGCGGGAGGGGTCAGCCGTCCGTGGTGCCGTCCTCGCGGATCCAGAGGATGTCGACGTTCTTCTCGATGAACTCGGCCCGCAGCTCGGCCTCGGACTCCGCCGAGCCGGTCACCAGGGCCATGAACTGCTTCGCCCCGGCCCGCCGCGCGAGGAAGGCGGTGGCGTCGGGGACGCGGCCGGGTGCGGAGGGCGGTGGCATGAAGGCCGGGTGCAGCAGGTGGAGGGCGTCCGGGTTCACGTCGGCCCGGTGGTGCAGCACGGGTAGCGAGGCCTCGTCGGTGCCGTACATCCGCAGGACGGCCTGCGCGGCGCGGAAGGACGGTCCCACGGTCATGCCGGTGCCGATGCACTGGTAGAAGTGGTTGGCGAACATGACGGCCATGTCGTCCCGCACCTTTGCGGGGTGCCCGATGGCGCAGCCGACGACCTCGGCGAGGGCCTGGGCCACGGACCCGGTGGCGCAGGCGTTGAGGAACGCGAGGCGCACCTCCTTGCCGACCTCGGCCAGGAGGCCGGCAAGCCCCTCGGTCACCATGGGCGCGTCACCGCCGGCCGGGGTGAGGACGCGCAGGCCGGACTCGTCCGCGTGCCCGGAGAGGTGGAGCACGTTCGGGGCGTGGTGCAGCAGGTGGCCGAGGATGTCCTCGCCCTGCACGGCCTGGCCGGTCTCCAGCCTGATCCCGTCCCGGAAGCGGGCCGCACGGAGGGTCTGAGTGACCTGCCGTTGCTCCTCCCCGGTGTCCGGGCCGCCGAGCCGGACGGCGACCGCGGACAGCATCAGGATGCGGGTCGGTTGCGGATCGGTCACCGCTCAGGAGCCTGCGCCGGTGGGGCGAGGACGGCCTGGAGGAGTTCGCCGAGCGCGGCGGCCCGGGTGGGGTGGACGCTCATCAGGTTCGCGATCTCGGCGATGGCTCGGTTGCGGTCGTCCATGTCGGGTTCCGTGTCCTGGGCGGCGGCCCGGAGGGCCTCGGCCGGCGAGGGGCCGGTGGCGTCGTCGTCGACGGCGTGGGCCGCCAACAGGTGCACCGTAGCGCTCCAGACGGCGCCGTACATGACTTTCTCGATGAGCGCGAGCCAATTGAGCGTGCTGGTGTCGGCGGCTTCAAGTGCCCGTTGGATGCGAGCGTTGAGGAGGTGGCGGTCCGTCAGGAGGGCGTAGGCGGGCTCGATGCCGTCGGCGGCACTCATCGCCAGGACCGCCCGGTGGAGGGTGATGAGGGGGTGGACGTTTTCGGGGCTGCCGCTGCCCAGGTCGGCGAGGGCCGCATCCGCGTCGGGGGCGAGCAGAGCGGTCGCGTGATCGGCCAGATACGCCGCCGAGGCCGCCCAGCCATCGTCCTGGGCTCCCGCCGCGATCCACGTGGTGACGATCTCCGGGAGTACGAGGGGGCGGTAGACCGTCTCCAGTGCGACACCGGCCTGGAGCTGATCCAGTAGCGCGAGGTGGAGTTCGGCAGGGCCGATGTTCAGTAGCGCCCACTCCTGGAGTGCACATCGGGCCGGGGTGTTGAGGAGATCGGGGTGCGACGCGACGAAGTCGCGGGACTCGGCCCAGTTCTTCGTGTTGATCCACTCGGCGGTCAGCTGGAGATCTGTGTCCGTGACCCTGAGCCAGGTGAGCGTTGCGGGGTCCGTGTGAGCGTTCAGGTGAAGCCGGAAGGCGGCCGGCTCGGACTTGGCAACTTCCCGAAGGCTTCGATGTACTTGGAAGGTTGTTCTGCCATTGGCAGAGGTGTCCGAGGTGAGTAGGCCGAACAGTGCTCCGATGCCGCGGTCTGTATCACCGGCTCGCAGAAGGAACAGCGCTCGATGGAAGGCGATCTCGGCGGTCGCCCACGACGGACCGGGCCACGAGGCGATGAGTTCCCCATAGATCTGGAGTGCCTCTTGGTGTCGGTCCACCTCGAAGAGTCGGTTGGCCAGGTTGTTGAGGGCGCCGGTGAGGTCGGAGAGGTTGGCGTCGGGGTTGGCTTGGGCGAGTGTGCGGCGTAGTTGGACGGCTTCTTGGGCCGGGGCGAGTGCTTCTTGGTGTTGGCCTACGTCGGAGAGTCGGTTGGCGAGGTTGTTGAGGGCGCCGGCGAGGTTGGGGAGGTAGGCGTCGGGGTTGGCCTGGGCGAGTGTGCGGCGTAGTTGGACGGCTTCTTGGGCCGGGGCGAGTGCTTCCTGGAGTCGTCCTACGTCCGCCAGTTGGATGGTGAGGGTGTTGAGGGCGCCGGCGAGGTCGGGGAGGTAGGCGTCGGGGTTGGCTTGGGCGAGTGCGCGGCGTAGGCGGACGGCTTCTTGGGCCGGGGCGAGTGCTTCTTGGCGTCGTCCCACGTCGGAGAGTCGGTTGGCGAGGTTGTTGAGGGCGCTGGCGAGGTCGGGGACTTTCTCTTATACAAAT
>NZ_JBHYUU010000247.1:0-10119 GCF_042749955.1 Kitasatospora sp. NPDC059462
GTGCCCGGCTGCGCCAGCCGCCGCCCCCGGACCCGGGCCGCCGCCCAGAGCGCGAGCGCCCCGCACAGGGCGGCCGCCGTCCAGCCGGCCGGGCCGGGCTCGTGGTCGCCCTGCCGGTCGGCGCCGTCGGCCTCCCGGGCGCCGTTCGGCAGCACCCCGGAGTCCGGGTCCTCGGCCGGGTCGTCCGGGGCCGCCCCGCCGTCCTCCTCCACCAGGCTGCCGACCGGTTCGACCTTGCCGGCCGCCGCGAAGCCCCAGTCCAGCAGCGCCGCCGCCTCGTCGTACACCTTGGACTGCTGCTCCGGGTGCATCACCGTCACCAGCAGGGTCCGGCCGCCGCGTTCGGCCGCGCCGGTGAAGGTGGCGCCCGCGTTGGTGGTGTAGCCGTTCTTCACCCCGATCAGGCCCGGGTACGCGCCCAGCAGCCGGTCGGTGTTGGCGATGTCGAAGGCGGTGCGCTGCCCGGTCGTCAGATCGAGGCCGCCGGGGAAGCGCGCGGTGCGGGTGGCGCAGTAGGCGCGGAAGTCCGGGTTGCGCAGCCCGGCCCGGGCGAACAGCGTGAGGTCGTACGCCGAGGAGACCTGGCCGTCCTGGTCGTAGCCGTCCGGGGTGACCACCCGGGTGTCCCGGGCCTGGAGGGCCTCCGCCCGCTCCTGCATCTGCTCGACCGTCGCGGCCAGCCCGCCGTTCATGTGGGACAGGACGTGCACGGCGTCGTTGCCGGAGGCGAGGAAGACCCCGCGCCAGAGGTCCTCGACCCGGTAGGGAAGGTTCTCCTTGATCCCGACCAGACTGCTGCCCGCGCCGACCCCGGCCAGCTCGGCCGGGGTCACCCGGTGCTCCAGGGAGCGGTCGAACTTGGGCAGCACGGTGTCGGCGAACAGCATCTTGAGCGTGCTGGCGGGCGGCAGCGGGAGGTGGGCGTTGCGGGCCGCCAGCACCTCGCCGCTCGCGGCGTCCGCGACCAGCCAGGACCGCCCGGTCAGCCCGGCGGGCAGCTCCGGCGCCCCGGCCCGGGGCGCCACCTGGACGGTCGGACGGCCCAGCCGCTCGCCGCCGACCACGGTGCTGGCGTCCTGCGCCGCCCCGGCCGCGGCGGGGGCGCCGCTCGCCCCGGGCGGGGCGTCGGCGGGGCGGGCCGGGGCGACCGGCGCACCGGCGGCGAGGAGCAGCGCGGCGAGGGCGCCGGCCGCGGCCGGGATCGCGGCCCGGCGGCGCCCGCTGACGTGGGGTGGCCTCTGCTGCACACCGCGAACGTACCCGGGCCGCCGCCGCCCCGCGCTGCCCGCTGCTCCGTCCGGGCCCCGGCGCCGGGCGGGGCCTGGTACGGTACCGGGCATGTTCGTTCCCTGTGTGTAGTGCGACCCGTCGTGACCGCCCCGGCCGTTGCCGTCGGCGCGGTCCTCCGGTGTCCCCGCACGCCTCCGGCGCCGCCGGGCCGTCCGCGCCCGCCGCCGGTCCTCCCCGAGGAACGTTCCCATGCCCTCCTCCACCCCCGTACCCGCGCACGCCTCCGCCGCGCGCCCCGGCTACCGCGCCGTGCTCGCCGCCCCGCACGCCGCCCGCACCTTCGGCGCCGCACTGCTCGGCCGGCTCTCCTACGGCGTGGTGCCGCTCGCCCTGCTGCTCGCCGTCCGCGACGCCACCGGCTCCTACTCCGCCGCCGGCGCGGCGATGGCCCTGTTCGGCCTGGCCAGTGTCGCCCTCTCCCCGGTCAGGGCCGGACTCGTCGACCGCCACGGCCCCCGGCGGGCGCTGCCGCCGATGGCCGCGCTGTACACCGCGCTGCTGCTCGCGGTGGCCGCCGCCGCGCGGCCCGGTACGCCGCCGGCCGTCCTCGCGGCGCTGGTCCTCGCGGCGGGCGTCTGCACCCCGCCGCTCGGCCCGGTGATGCGGACGCTCTGGCGCCGGCTCCACCCCGATGCCGCACTGCTGCGGCGCGCCTACAGCCTCGACGGCGTCTCCGAGGAACTGCTGTTCGTCGCCGGACCGCTGCTGGTCGGGCTGCTGCTGCCGGTCACCGGCCCTGCCGGTGCGGTCGTCGCGGGAGCGGGCCTGCTGCTCACCGGGGCCCTGCTGATGGTCGCCTCGCCGCTCACGGCGCAGGGCACCCGCGAGGACGGCGCGGCCGACGGCGAGGACGCCGCGGGCGAGGGGGAGGGCGCCGCGACCGGTGACCGCCGGTCACGCCGGTCACGCCGGGCCCGCGGCCGGCTCGGCGGCGGCCGGGCGCTGCGCCGCGCGGTGCTCGCGGCGGCCGTCACCGGCCTGGCCCTGGGCGCACTCGACCTCATGGTGGTCGCCTCCGCCGAGCGGCAGGGCCGGCCGGAGGCGGTCGGCTGGATCCTGGCCGCGCTCTCCGTCGGCAGCGCGGTCGGCGGCCTCGGGCTCGGCGCGCTGGACCGTCCGCTGCCGAACGCCGCCCGGCTGCCGCTGTTCACGGCCGGTCTCGGTCTGGCGCTGGCCGCCGCCGGGCTCGCGCCGGGCCTGCTGCTGCTCGGCGCGGCCGTCGCGCTCGCCGGGCTCTTCGTCTCGCCCGCCCTCACCACCGCCTACCTGGTGGCGGACGAGGCGGTCGCCCCCGGCGCCCGGACCCGTGCCGGTGCCTGGGTGAACACCGCCGTCAACGCCGGGTCGGCCGGCGGCGGCGCGGCCGTGGGCCTGATGGTCGGTCACCTGCCGCTGCCGCTCTGCTTCGCGCTGGCCGCCGCCCCGGCCCTGGCGGCCGTACCGGTGCTGTGGACGCGCGACTTTGGTGACGCCGGGTCGCGCCGAAAGTCGGATCCCGCCCGGGACGCCGCTGCCTAACGTCGTCGGCATGAAGAACTTCCTCGGCTTCGTGAGCTTCGTCCTGATCGTCGGCGGGATCAGCGGGCTGCTCGCCGACCACCTGTGGGGTCTGCGGGTGTTCGGCTTCGTCCGCTACCTCGTTCCCGCCGGCCACCAGACCGCGGGCTACTTCGCGCTGATCGGGGTGGGCGTCCTGCTCGCCCTCGGCACCGCGCTCCTGGACCGGCTGGGCGCCCGGGACTGAGCCGGCCGGGGGCGGGCGCGGCGAGCGGGGAACACGCCGTCGGGCGCTGCTCGTTGAGGCTGGTGACGGGCCGTCGACGAGGAGGAGCCGGATGACCAAGCAGGCCTACGGACGGATCGCGCACCACCACGTCGAGGTGAACGGCGTCCGGTTGCACGTCGCCGAGCAGGGGGAGGGACCGCTGGTCCTGCTGCTGCACGGCTTCCCGGAGAGCTGGTACTCCTGGCGGCACCAGTTCGCCCCGCTCGCCGAGGCGGGCTACCGGGTGGTCGCCGTCGACCAGCGCGGCTACGCCCGCAGCGAGCAGCCCGCGTCGGTCGACTCCTACACCCTGCTCCACCTGGTCGGGGACGTCGCCGCCCTGATCCGCGCGCTCGGCGAGGAGCGCGCGGTGCTGGTCGGCCACGACTGGGGCGCCCCGGTCGCCTGGACCACCGCGACCCTGCGGCCCGACCTGGTGCGCGGCGTGGCCGGGCTCAGCGTCCCGCCGGTGCCGACGCTCGGCCTGCCGCCGCTGGCGCAGGCCAGGGAGCGGTTCGGCGACGGCTTCTACCAGATCTACTTCCAGCGCCCCGGGATCGCCGACGCCGAGCTCGTCCGGGACCCGCACCTGACGTTCCGCCGCCTGCTGTACACCGGCTCCGGCGACCGCCCGAGCACCGGGGGGTCGCGGGCCTGGGTGGTCGGCGAGGGCCAGACCCTGCTGGACGGCCTCGCCGAACCGGAGAAGCTTCCCGCGTGGCTGTCGGAGGCGGACATCGAGGCCTATGTCGCCGACTACGCCGAGCACGGCGAGCGGGCGTTCACCGGCGGCCTCAACTGGTACCGCAACATCGACCGGAACAACGAGCTGCTCGCCGGGCTCATCGGCCTGCCCGTCGGCGTCCCCGCCCTCTACGTGGCCGGGGACCAGGACATGGTCGCCACCCTGATGCCGGAGGAGGCGATGCGGCAGCTGCTGCAGCACCTGGCGCCCAAGCTGTACCGGCGCGTCACCCTCCCGGGCGTCGGGCACTGGACGCAGCAGGAGAGCCCGGCCGAGGTCACCGAAGCCCTGCTGGACTTCCTGCGGCACCTGGACGGCTGAGGCCGCCGGGCGGTGGGGCGGACCGCTCCCGCCCCGCCGCCCGGTGCGGATCAGACCGGCAGCAACCGGGCGATGAACTCGCCCAGCCGGCGGGCGTTGCGGCAGCAGTGCATCTCGACCACCCCGGCGTAGGCGGGGGCGGCGGAGTCGCCGGTGCCCCAGAGGGCGGGCTGCTCCGGGTTGAGCCAGTGGACCCGGCGGGCCCGGGCGGCGATGAGCCGCAGGGCGGGCAGCCGGGGGTCGCGGTGGTTGTTCCGGGCGTCGCCGAGGATCAGCACGCTGGTGCGCGGGCCCACGGCGTCCAGGTGGCGGTCGGCGAACTCGGCGAGCGCCGCGCCGTAGTCGCTGTTGCCGTGGTAGCCCGTCACCTTGGCCTCGGTGAGGATCCGCCGGGCCAGCGCGGCCGGATCGCCGCCGCCGCGGGTGAGCAGGGCGGTCACCTCGGCGGTGCGGTTGACGAAGGCGAACACCCGGACCCTGCTGAACTGGTCGCGCATCGCCTGGACCAGCAGCAGGGTGAAGTCGGAGAAGCCCGCCACCGAGCCGGACACGTCGCAGAGCAGGACCAGCTCCGGCCTGGCGGGACGGCGCAGCCGGTGGGCCGGGCGCAGCGGGACGCCTCCGGTGGACAGCGAGCGCCGCAGGGTGCGCCGCAGGTCGATGTGCCCGCGCGCCGCCCGGCGCCGGCGCGCGGTCAGCCGGGTGGCCAGCTTGCGGGCCAACGGGTGCACGGTGCGCCGTAGTTCGGCGAGCTGGTCGTGCCCGGCGGTGAGGAAGTCGATCCGGTCGGCGCTGGGGGCGACGGCCCGCTCGGCGACGTGCTCGGTGCCGCGCAGCTCGGCCGCCCGTCGGCGGGCCTCGGTGGCGACCAGGGCGCGGAAGTCCTGGATGCGGCGGCGGATCTCGTCGGGCAGGAGGTCGCCGGCCAGGTCCGCGGTGGCGGGGCCCGGGCCGTCGGCGCCGGCGCGCAGGGCGGCCAGCACCCGGGCCAGCAGGGTCTCCGGGGCGAGCCGGCCGAGGGTCTGGTGGGCGGACCAGCCGTCGCTGCCGGGCCGGCCCGGGCCGCCGGCGGCGCCGTACCGGCCGAACGCGGCCACCGCCTCACCGGCGAGCCGGGCCAGGGCGGCCCGGTCGTCGGCGGCGAGCGCGGCCGCGAGCCGTGCCCGGAGGTCCTCGCGCAGGGCGGCCGGGTCCGGCGGCGTCGGGTCCGGGGCGCCGGGTTCCGGGACCTCCGCGCCCGGGGCGGCCGGGTCCTGGGCGGCCGGACCGGGCCCGGCCGCGGCGGCCCGGCGCACGGCCTCCGGATCGCCCACGCCGAGCGGGAAGAACAGGTCGAAGGCGGCGTCGAAGACCCCGCGCTGCCCGTCGGAGCGCAGCAGGGCGGCGGCCAGCCCGGCCCTGACCTGTGCGCGGTCGGCGAGGCCGAGGACCTCCAGGACGGCCGCGGCGTCGACGGTCTCGGCGGGCCCGATCGGCAGGCCGTGGGTGCGCAGTGCGCGGACGAGGCCGGTCAGCCGGGCGGCGAGGTCGGCGGGCGGGGCGCCGGGGGCGGGCGCGGTGCCGTCGGCGGCCTGCGGCGGGACGCTCATGCGGGGGTGAGCTTCCGGGTGGCCGTCAGCACGTCGTCCTGGTGCTTGAGGACCACGCCGAGGGTGGCGCGCACGACCGTCTCGTCGAGGGTGTCGGCGCCCAGGGCGAGCAGGGTGCGGGCCCAGTCGACGGTCTCGGCCACCGAGGGGGCCTTGCGCAGCTCCATCGCCCGCAGCGCGCCGACCACCCGGACCAGCGACTCGGCCAGCGCCGCGTCCAGGCCGGGCACGCGCAGCCGGACGATCCGGCGCTCCAGCTCGGCCTCCGGGTAGCCGAGGTGGAGGAAGAGGCAGCGCCGGCGCAGCGCCTCGGAGAGCTCCCGGGTGGCGTTGGAGGTGAGCAGGACGAAGGGGCGCCGGATCGCCGTGATGGTGCCCAGCTCGGGCACGGTGACCTGGAAGTCGCCGAGCACTTCGAGCAGCAGCGCCTCGACCTCGACGTCGGCCTTGTCCATCTCGTCGATGAGCAGCACGGTCGGTTCGTCGCCGCGGATGGCGGTCAGCAGCGGGCGGGGGAGCAGGAACTCCTCGGCGAAGATGTCGGTGCGGGCCCGGTCCCAGCCCTCGTCGCGCCCGGCGGTGATCCGCAGGAGCTGCTTGGCGTGGTTCCACTCGTAGAGGGCCCGGGCCTCGTCGATGCCCTCGTAGCACTGGAGCCGGACCAGCCGGGCGCGGCCGGTGGCGGCGACGGCCTTGGCGAGTTCGGTCTTGCCGACGCCGGCCGGCCCTTCGACGAGCAGCGGCTTGCCGAGCCGGTCGGCGAGGAAGACGGTGGTGGCGATCTCGGTGGAGGCCAGGTAGCCGGCCTCGGCCAGCCGGGCGGCCGTGTCGGCCACCGACTCGAAGAACTGCGTGCCCTCGCCGACCATGCGTGCCCCACATCCCCGTCGTCCGGTGCCTGTCGCCAGCACCCTACCGGTGGGTCACTTCGCTGTCCCGGACACCGCGACCACGGGCGGACGGACGGGGGCGGACGGACGGGGGCGGCCGCGCTCGGCCGGGGCCCGGTCCGCGGCCGGGGCCGCGGACCGGGCGCGTCACCGGCGCCGCGGGGGCGTCAGTTGACGAAGACGACCGGGCTGCCGGCCACCGAGACGTCGCGGACCGGGCCGTAGGTGGCGCTGAAGTAGCCGACCGGGAAGCAGGTGCTCGGGCCGGAGACCTTGGGCAGCGCCTGGGCGTTGAAGCCGATGGTCTGGCCGACGTTGTTGGTCGTGCCGGCGAGGCCGCCGGGGGCCCGGTAGACACAGGTGATGGTGCCGAGGATGGTCTTCAGCACCACCGTGGTCTGCACCGGCCCGGCCGTGCCCGGGTCGAGCGAGACCGGGTTGCCCGCGGCGTCGCTGACCGAGTTGACGTAGGCGAGGTTGTTGACGGTGATGCTCTGCACGCCGGTCACGCCGATCACGTTGGCGGTGCAGGAGCCGAAGGTCTGGGTGTTGAGCGACTCGGTGGCGGTGCCCGGGGCGGCCGGGTTGCTGAGGACGGTCGCGGAGAACGCGGACGTGGCGCACTTGATGCCGCTCGTCCCGGTGGCGCTGGAGTAGAAGTTGGCGGTGGTGCCGGCCACCAGGTCGGCGGCCAGCACGTCGCCGACGGAGACGTTCGGTCCGGCGAGCACGGTGTGGGTGAGCACCGCGACGGGGGCGGCGGCCGGGGCGGGGGCGTCGGCGGCCTGGGCGGGGGCGACGGTGCCGGCGGCCAGGACCGCGGTGGCGGCGAGGGCTGCGGTTCCGAGGGTACGGCGGATGCGCATGAGGGTGTGCCTCTCCGGGCGAGTCGGGTGGGGGCCCGTGCGGCCGGTGCGGGGGCGCGCGGCGGCGTCGACCGCGGGCCGGCCCGCGGGCCGGCTGCGACGGGGTGGTGCGGGGTGGGGCACCGCGGACGGCGACTCGGCGGGCCCGGCGCCACGGGCCCGCCCGTACGGGCGGCGGTACCGGCGGCACGACGCTGTGCGGCGGGTACGGCGGCCGGATCGGCCGCGCACGGCCGGTTCGGGGCCGGCTGCGGGCGAGTACGGCTGAGTACGGCGGGATGGAGCGGAGGTGGAGCGGGTGGGGCGAGGGGTACGTGCGGTGCCGGGTGCACGTCGGCGGCTGCCACCGCCGGGCATGCGTTCGCCATACTGAGCAGTCGGAACGCGTGCGGGCTTCCGGCGGCGTCCGCCGCGGATTGGAAACCCGCCAGTGTTGTAAACCGGACGTCACGTCAATGTCAAGAAGATGCGCAGGAGTTGGCGATGAGACCGGAACCCCTCCGGAAGTCCGAGACCGTCCTGCTGCCCGGGGCGCGCACCGGGCGCGACCCCGCCCGGTCGATCAAGCGCGGCCCGAGCCGGCTGCCGCCCGGGGTGGTCGCCGCGACCCAGCGCGAGCGGCTGCTCGACGGGCTGGTGCTCACCGTGGCGCAGCACGGCTACCAGCGCGCCACTGTGAGCGACATCTGCCGCGCCGCCGGGGTGACCAGGCCGGTCTTCTACGAGCTGTTCACCGGCAAGGAGGACGCCTTCCTCGCGGCCCACCGGCACGGCACCGGAGTGGTGATCCGGCGGATGGCGGCGGCGTTCGCGGCGGCGCCGGACTGGTGCACCGGGATCCGCGAGTCGCTGCGGGCGATGCTCGGACTGCTGGCCGGGGTGCCGGCCTTCGCGACCATGGCGGTCATCGAACTCGACGCGGTCGGCCCGGCCGGGCGCCGCGAGCGCGACCAACTCCTCACCCGGTTCCGGGCGTTCTTCGCGGAGGTGCCCGAACTCCCGGCCGGGGTGGCGACGGAGGCGATGGTCGACGCGGTGGTCGGCGGCGTCTACGGCACCCTGCAGCGCTGCATCGATGCCGGTCGCACCGCCGAACTCCCCGACCTGCTGCCGCTCCTGAGCCTCTTCTGCCTGGCACCCTTCCTCGGCCCGGCCGAGGCGGCGCGCCGCCTGGCCCTGGACCCGGCGCCGTGGCGAAGCCGCGCCGGCGGCCGGGCCGGGGATCGGGCCGACGGCCGGGCCGCGGGCCGCCCGGGAGCGGACGATGATCCTTCGTGCACCCGTATTGACCCGCTCAATACTGGGCAGTAGCTTCCCAGTTACCCACTGAGGCCCGACCCGCCCGCCCCGCTGCCGAGGGGCGGTCCCTCCCGGTCGTGCCGCAGAACGCTGTCCGCGCCAGGGCAACGTGCCAGTGACTGCCCGTCCCCACCATCCAGGGAGCACACATGGCCACGTCCGAGGACGCCGCCCGGAACGACGAGAGCACCACCGGCGCGGAGGCGCCCGCGCAGCACAGGGGCCGGGTCCGGCTGAAGCGCACCGCGCTGATGGCCGTTCCCGCCGTCGCCGCCGGCGCGGTGCTGATGACCCTGACCGCGCAGGGCGTGCTCGCCGCCCAGTTCTCGATCTCCGGCATGCCGTTCACCGTCACCGCCGACAGTCTGGACGGCGTCGGGTTCGAGCAGTTCGGCAGCCTGGACCACATGATCGAGGACAGCCCCAACGCCGGGGACACCGGCGGGCAGGTGCTCGTCGCGGTGTCCGCGATCAAGGAGGCCTCGCTCACCAAGCTCTGCCAGAGCGTCGAACTCGGTGGCATCAACCTGCTGATCAAGGCCGGTGACGGCGGAACGCCGGTGACCGCCACCGACCTCACCACCGACTCCGACCTGCTCACCGGTGACGCCGAGTTCAAGAACATCGAGATCGGCGGGGACGCCAGCACCTTCACCAAGGCCGGTGTCAAGGGCCTGCCCGGCGTCTTCGGGCAGCAGGCGGACACCGTCAAGATCCGCAACCTGCGCCAGCACAACTACGCGACCACCGCCGGCGCCTTCAAACTGCCCAACCTGCGGCTGAGCTTCAGCTCCGAGGGCTGCTGACGGTGGCGGAGCCGGAGCCCGGGACCCTGCCCGCGGCCGCGCCCGACGCCGAGCCGCGGGCCGCGGCCGCCCGGAGCCGCCCGTCGTGGCGCGGCTGGCGGGGCCGGCGGCCGTTCTGGGGCGGAGTGCTGGTCCTGTCCGGCGGCGCGGAGATCCTCTTCACCCTGCGCGCCCCGCTGCCCGTCGTCCTGCACATCGGGCTCCAGGGGCTGTCCGGCTACCTCGTCCCGACCGTGATGGTGGTCTGCGGCCTGCTCGTCCTGTTCAACCCGGCCCAGCGGCTGTTCTACTCGGTCGTCGCCGTGCTGGCCTCGCTCGGCAGTTGGCTCACCTCCAACCTGGGCGGATTCCTGATCGGCATGCTGCTCGGCGTGATCGGCAGCTGCCTGACCTTCGGCTGGGTACCCGACCAGCCCCCGCGCCGCCGCCTGCTGCGCCGGGGCCGGGCCCGCCGGAAGGCCGCCGGTCCGGCCGGCGCCTGAGGCGGTCGCGGCCGGCGCCCAGGTTAAAAAAAAGCGTCCGGCGCACACCCCGCGTCTTGAGATTAT
>NZ_JBHYUU010000248.1:0-10014 GCF_042749955.1 Kitasatospora sp. NPDC059462
GAGCAGCTGGCCTACATCCAGTACACCTCCGGCAGCACCGCCAGCCCCAAGGGCGTACCGGTGACCCACGGCAACATCGTGACCGCGGTGCACGCGCTGGCGAGCGCCTCGGGCTCGACCGGCGACGACACCTGGGGCCTGTGGGTACCGCTCTTCCACGACATGGGGATCTTCTGCCTGCTGACGGCGCTGGGGACCGGCTGCGACGCCGTGCTCTGGCGGCCCCGCGGCGGCGTCAAGCGCCCGCTCGACTGGCTCCGCCGCTTCGCCGCCGAGGGCTGCACCCACACCGCGGCGCCGAACTTCTTCGTGGACGCGCTGGTCAGTGCGGTGCGTGCCGAGGAGCCGCAGCCGGAGCCGGCCGACCTGTCCGCGTGGCGGGTCTGGTGCAACGGCGCCGAGCAGGTCAACGCCCGCTCCATCGAGGAGTTCCAGAAGACCTTCGGGAGCTGGGGCTTCCGGCCGCAGACCATGTGCCCGGTCTACGGCATGGCCGAGGCCACCCTCACGGTGACGTTCTCCTCCGCCGAGCTGGAGCCCCGGTTGCGCTGGGTCGACCGCGAGGCCCTGGCCGACGGGCGCTTCGCGCTCAGCACGGAGGGCGCGCCGAACGCCCGTGCGCTGGTGAGCGTGGGCACCCCCGTCCCGGACATCGCGGTACGCGTCTGCGCCGACGGGGCCCCGGTCCCGGAGGGGCACCCGGGTGAGATCGAGATCTCCGGGCCGTCGGTGATGAGCGGCTACTACCGCCGGCCGGCCGGGGACGAGCGCTCGCCGGACGGCTGGCACCGGACCGGGGACATGGGCGTGATCGCCGACGGCGAGCTGTACATCTTCGGCCGCCGGAAGGACATGATCATCGTCCGGGGCGTCAACTACTACGCGGAGGACGCCGAGGCCGTCGTCCGCGACCTCCCCGGGGTGGCCCGCAAGGCGTGCGCCGCCATCGCGGCGGAGGACCACATGGCGCTCGTCGTGGAGACCGCCCTGACCGGCGAGGACGAACGCGCCGCGCTGATCGCCGCCTGCCACCGGCAGCTGCGGGCCCGGATGGGCCTGAGCGCGGTCACGGTGCACCTCGCCCCGACCAGGTTCCTGCCGCAGACCAGCAGCGGCAAGGTGCAGCGCGGCAAGCTCCGGTCGCTGCTGGACGAACTCGGCGACGGGCGCGGCGCCACGGACCCGGCCGGTGCCGCATGAACGTTTCACCACCCCCACACCCCGAAGGGAGTCTCCGGATGAGGGAGACCGCGTCCGACAGCATCGTGTCCTCCGTGATCGCGGCCCTCACCGCGGAGCTGGACATCGACGCCACCGCACTGCCGGGGGACGCCGAGCTGTCCCTGCTGCCCGGCATGGAGTCCGTGAAGCTGCTGCGCATCGTCAACACGCTGGAGCAGGTGCACGGCGTCAGCCTCGACGACGACGCGCTGTTCTCGATCGAGACCGTCGACGACCTGATCGGCGCGTTGACGGAGCAGGTGCAGTCCGCCGAGCCCGCCGCGCGGGAGTCCGGCAGATGACCCCGGCGACGGGCCCGCTCACCGCCGCGGCGCCGGAGGCCGCCGGCTGGGTCAGCGCGCTGCGACAGATCGTACCCACACCGGACGCGTACGCACGGTTCGACATGGACCGCGAGGCTGCCCTGACGGTCATGCGCTGCCCCGGCGAGGTCCTCGACCTGCTGGTGCGGGAGGGCCTGCGCTCGCGCGGCGAGGGCGACCGGGCGCGCTTCGAGGACAGCGACATCCGCAACGTGGCGGCCGCCTCCGGCTCCGGCGGCTCCTTCATGGAACTGGTGCAGCGCTACCTGTTCCGCTTCGCCGCCTCGCCGCCCGGCGAGTGGGTCAACCCGCGCTCCTGGGCGATGCGCAACCTCGCGGCCTGCGTCGAGTCCGACGACTGCGGCGGGGCGTGGGAGTTCGCCCGCCTGGCCAGCGCCGAGTTCGGCGGCGAGGCCCGCGACGAGCGCACCGCGAAGGGCGCCGAGCTGGAAGTCCGCGGCGCGAGCGTCGAGGGCCTCCCGCCCGCGGCCGGGTTCGCGGCGACCGTGCGAACGGTCGGCAGCGTCCGGCGGGTCCGCGACCCGCTGGTCCGCGAGGCGTTCCACGCGTCGCTGGAGGAGATGCGCAGCGGGCGGATGCGCTACCAGGACATGCCGGTGGCCATGCGCAACGACCCGGCGGCGGCCCGCGCCAACGGCACCGCGAACTGCATCAGCGTCAGCCTGCACCTGCGGGACGTCCTCACCGCGGCCGGCCTGCGGGCCCGCACCCGCAAGGGCTACCTCATGGGCCTGCTCGGGAGCGACCACTCCTGGGCGGAGGTCCACGAGGACGGCGAGTGGAAGGTCATCGACCCGGTCTTCGCCCTCCTCGGGCTGCGCCAGGGCGCGGGCGAGGAGTTCGTCGAGTTCTGCCTCGGCTCGGTGCCCAACCGGCTCGTCCCGTGCGACTGTCCCGCCGACCGGGATACCGTGCGCCACACCCACGACGGGACCCCGGTCGCGGTCCGCAACGTGCTCCTGGTCAACCCACTGAAGGAGAAGGCATGATGAACGCCCGTGAGCTGCTCGCCCGGAGCATGGCGGCGCCGGCGATCCTCGACGACATCGCCGACGGTGACGACCTGCGCGAGTCCGGGTTGAACTCGGGGGAGATGGTCCTGGTGGTGATGCACCTGGAGGAGGAGATCCGGCGGGCCCTCGACGACGAGGAGATCACGTCGGTGACCACGATCGCCGCCATCGACGACCTGCTGCGGACGGCCGGGCCGGCGGACGCCACCACCGGCAGTGGAGGCTGACACCGCGCTGACGGAGCAGGCCCCGGCGGCGTCGGCGCCGGACGCGGCGTCCGCCCCGGGAGCGGTGTCCGCCCTGGAGTCGGCCGTCGCCCGCCACGGCGGTCCGCCCGCCGGGACGGCGCTGGCCTTCGCCCACGCCGGGGCGGACCGGACCCCGGCGCCCCACCCGGCGGAGGAGGACCTGCTCCGGCGGCTGCCCGCCACCCGGCACGCGGACTTCCGCCTCGGCCGCGCGGCGGCCGCCCGGTGCCTGGCCGGTCTGGGCGTGCCCGGTCCGGTGCTGGCCGAGGGCCGGCTGCCGCTGTTCCCGGACGGCGTCGCCGGATCGATCAGCCACCGCGCGGGCGTGGGGGTCTGCCTGGCCGCCCCGCGCTCGCTGGCCCGGGCGGTCGGGGTCGACCTCGAACTGCTGGACGCGCTCCCGCTGCGGGCGGCCCGGCTCGTCTGCACGGAGCGGGAACGGGCCTGGCTGGAGCCCGGCCCCGACCCCGTCGCCCGGCTCGGCACCCTGTTCTCCCTGAAGGAATCGATCTACAAGGCCGTCTGCTCCCGGGGCGTCGCGATCAGCGGCTTCCAGCAGATCGAACTGCCCCCGGAGGCCTGCGGGGACCTTCCCGGACCCGCGGCCACCGTTCTCGTCGCGGGAGTGCTGCTGGAGACCGGCCTGCTCCGCTCCGGCCGGTCCGTACTGACCTGGGCGGTCGTCCGCCCCTGACCGCAAGGACGTCTGATGCACGGGTACCACCAGCTCCTGGACAGGATCGTGGCCGGCACGGCCAGTCCTCCGGCCGTGATGGACGCCCTGCGCCTGCCGCGCATCGAGGGCTGGAAGGACCGCCGGGTGTGGGGCAGCTGGGAGGTCGACCCGGTCGTCGTCGGTCCCGGCGGGGTGTTCGGCGGATACCTGGCCGCCGTGGCCGACAGCTTCGCCGGGGTGTGCATGTACACCGTCCTGGAGGACGACCAGTGGCTCGCGACCCGCGAGCTGTCCATGCGCTTCCTGCTCCCGCTGACCGGCGGGCGCGTGCACACCGAGGCGGCGGTCGTCCGGGCGGACCGGCGCCGGGTGTGGGTGGACACGGTGTTCACCACCGAAGCGGGAGCGACGGTGTGCACCGCCCAGGCCGTCCAGGTGGTCGTCCCGAGGAGGCCGGCCGCCCCGGAGGGAGCGAGGAGCTGACCGGCGCGCCACCGCACGTCAATCGACCCACCAGCGAACCACGGAGGAGAACGCCGCATGTCCGCAGCACAGAACGAGGCACTCTACATCGGTGACCTGTTCGCCATGGGGGCGTCCCAGCACCCGAACAGCCGCATGACCCTCGACCACCGGCTCGCGCTCTTCCCCGCCTCGGGTACCAGCGTGACGTTCCGTCAGCTCGCCGACCACGTCGAGGAGATAGCCGCCCGGCTGGCCGCCGCCGAGGTCGGCGCGGGCGAGCGGGTGTTCCTCTTCGCGTCGAACACCTTCGACCTCGTCCTGGCGGCCTGTGCGCTCAGCCGGCTCGGCGCCGTCCCGCTCCTGCTGTCCCCGAAGCTCGACGGCGACATCGTCGCGCAGCTCCTGACGAAGACCGACGAACCGGCGGTGCTGCTCACCGACCCGGCGACCCTGCGCGGCGCGCTCGACGGGGTCGACGTCGCCGCCACCACCAGCAGGGTGCTGCTGCTCACCGGCGAGGCCGACGGCCACGAGAGCCTGGACCGGCACGCCGGAGCCCCGCGCCGCGCCGCGGTGCGCACCGAGCCCGACGCGCCGTGCCTGGCCACGCACACCTCGGGCACCACCGGGCTGCCCAAGCTCGTCCTCCAGTCCGCGCGCAGCCTGTGGTGGCACCTGAAGCCGCAGCTGCGGACCGCGAAGATCATGCGCGCCCGGGAGGCCCGGGCCATCTGCGTCTCGCTGGTGCACGCCCGGATATGGCCGCTGCTGTACATCGTCATCTCCCGGGGCCAGCACACCGTCGTGCTGACCGACCCGGACCCGCGCAAGGCCGCCGACCTGCTGAGCGAGACCCGCCCCGGGCTGCTGGAGGCCCACCCCAACATCCTCATCCAGTGGGAGGCGCTGGCCGACGACCCGCGCGGCCCGCTGGCCAACGTCCGCTACTTCATCAACACCTTCGACGCCATGCACCCGCGCACCATCCGCATCCTGCTCGGCGCCAGCCGGCGCAGGATGCCGGTCTACGTGCAGGGCTACGGACAGTCCGAGACCGGGCCGGTCTGTCTCCGGCCCTACACCCGCCGGCTGGCCAGGACGGCGGACGGCCGCTGCCTCGGCTTCCCCTTCAAGGGCGTCACCGAGGTCAGGATCGGGGAGCCGCTGGCCGACGCCTCCGGCCCGGAGAAGGTCGGCCCCATCCTGGTGCGCACGCACGGCCACTCGGTGGGCATCATCGGCGGCGCGGAGCAGTTCGCGGAGCGGTTCGCCGGCGGGTGGTGGCGGATGGGCGACCTCGGCTACCGCAGCAAGTGGGGGTGCGTGCACCTCCTCGACCGGGAGATCGACCACATCGACGGCGTGACCAGCAGCCTCCAGGTGGAGGACGTGCTCATGGAACGGCTGCCGCAGCTGACCGAGGTCGTCCTGGTCGAGGGCAAGGACGGCAACCCCGTCCCGGTGGTGGCGACCCACGGCGACCAGCCGCTCGGCACCGCGGCGTGGCAGCGCGCGGTCGCCGGACTGCCCGGCATGGCCGAACCGCTGCACAGCCCGTGGAACGCCCTGCCGATGACCTCGACCTGGAAGGTCCGCCGCCAGCTCCTGGGCGCCATGGTCGCCGACGGCAGCCTCCCCCTGGTCGGCTCCCCCGACCAGGGCCGGGCGGAGCGGCTGACGTGACTGCCGAGGCCGGCGCCCCCGCCCTCGTGCGCACGGCGGCGCCCGAAGTCGACCTGTTCGCGGCGGAATTCGCCGCCGACCCGTTCCCCGTCCTCGCACGGCTGCGGGACACCGCCCCCGTGCACCACGACCCGGCGACCAAGCTGTGGCTGGTGAGCCGGGACGAGGACGTGCGGCGGGTCCTCCTGGACACCGTCACCTACCGCAACGACAACACCCTGCGCTCCGTCGTCCCGCTGCGGCTCCCCGCGCTGCGGATCCTGGACCGGGTGGGCTTCAAGACCCTGCCCCCGGCACTGTTCAACAACAGCGGGGACAGCCACCCGGCGCTGCGCGCGATCGTCCTGAAGCTCCTCAGCGCCCAGCGGGTCCGCCTCGCCACACCGGAGATCGAGCGGATCACCGCCGAGGAACTCGACGTCATGGCCGCCGACCTGCGCACCACCGGCCGCCACGACCTGGCCCGCGGCGCGGCCAGGACCGTCCCGGTCCGGGTCATGCTGCACCTCCTGGGCCTGACCGGCCCGGCCCGGGTCGACGTGCACACCGTCGCCGACTGGACCGACGCGTTCATCACGCTGTTCTGGGGACGCACCGAGAAGGACCGGCAGCGGGAACTCGCCCACCGGGTGGCCGCCTTCTACACCTGGCTCTGCGAGCTGGCCGAGATCCGCGACGCCCCCGAGGACTCCCTGCTCGCCGCGCTGGCCCGGCAGCGGACCCCCGACGGCGCCCCGCTGAGCCGCGAGGTGGCCGTCGCGGTCTGCTCCAACCTGCTGGTCGCCGGACACGTGACGACCACCCAGATGATCACCACCGCGGCCCACCGGGCCCTGGAGAGCGGGGTCCACTGGCCGGAGCTGGCCGGCGACCCCACGGCCGCCGGGCGGTGGCTGGAGGAGATCCTCCGCCGCGAGCCCTCGCTGACGGCCTGGCGGCGGGTCACCAGCCGGGAGACCCGGCTCGGCGGGGTCGACCTGCCGGCCGGGGCGGAACTGCTCCTCATGCTGACGAGCGCCGGGAACGACCCCGAGGCCCACCCGGACCCGGAGCGGCTCTGCCCGATGCGGGACGCCGGTCACCAGCACCTCGGCTTCGGGCTCGGCCGGCACCGCTGCCCGGGCGCCGAACTCGCGCGCGTCGAGGGCCGGGTGTTCCTGAGCATGTGCGCCGAGCGGTTCCCCGGACTGCGGCCGGCCACCCCGGAACCGCCGCCGTTCCTGCCGCTGGTCTCCTTCCGGGCCCCGGCCCGCCTGGACGTCGCCGACCCCCACCCGCACCGGGAAGGACACCATGAAACTCGTTGAACCCGAGATCACCGTGATCGCGCGTCCGTCCCTCGACCTGCGGGAGGTCACCGCCTACCTGCGGGAGATCGGGGGCGAACAGTGGCTGGCCAGGTTCGACCAGGGTGCCCTCGACAACCCGCCGAACGACGCCGAGACCCTGGCCGAGATCGCGGGCCGGATGTGCTACCGGTCCTGGGAACCGGGGCTCAACCCCAACGTCACCCGGGTGCGCACGGACCAGGCCGCCTACCTGCGCAACGTGCTGGCCAGCGCGCACGGATCGGTGCTGGAGCACGCCAACTTCACCTTCGTGCTGAAGAACGTCAGCCGGGTGCTCACCCATGAGCTCGTCCGCCACCGCGCGGGCACGGCCGTCTCCCAGGAGTCGCTGCGCTTCCTGCGGCTGGACGAACTGCCGTTCTGGTTCCCCGACTGGGCCAAGGACGACCCGGAGCTCATGGAACGGACCGGGAGGGCCCTGCGGGAACTGGAGGAGCTCCAGCTCTGGATGGCCCGGCACTTCGGCCTCGACCGCGAGGGCGTCCCGTTCGCCGAGAAGAAGCACCGGACCTCCTTCATGCGGCGCTTCGCCCCCGAGGGTGTCGGCACCAGCCTGGTCTGGACGGCGAACGTCCGGACGCTGCGCCACGTCATCGAGTCCCGGACGGCCCCCGAGGCGGAGGAGGAGATCCGGCTCGTCTTCCACCGGGTCGGCGAGCTCATGCGGGCCGAGGCGCCGACGCTCTTCGGCGACTACGAGGTGACCGACGGTTCCTGGACGCCGGCGTGGCGGAAGGTCTGACGATGGGTGCGAGGATTTCCGCGCCGGCGGCGGAGGGGAACGCGGGCATTCTGGGACTCGGGACCTACCGGCCCCGCAGGGTGGTCGACAACGAGGAGGCGTGCCGGTTCATCGACTCCTCGGACGCCTGGATCCGGCGCCGGACGGGCATCGTCACCCGGCACTGGGCCGACGACGACGAGACCCTGGAGATGATGGGGGAGGCGGCGGCGAGCAAGGCGGTCGCGGCGGCGGGGATCGATCCGGCGCGGATCGACTGCGTCATCGCCGCCACCTTCACCCACATGCTGCAGACGCCCTCGGCCGCGGCGTCGATCGCCCACCGCCTGGGCGCCCGGCGGGCCGCCGCGTTCGACCTGTCGGCGGGCTGCGCGGGTTTCGTCCACGGCGTGGCGGTCGCCGCGGACGCCGTCCGCAGCAGGGGCGCCCACGTCCTGGTGGTCGGGGTGGAGCGGATGACCGACCTGATCAGCCCGCGGGACCGCTCGACCGCCTTCATCTTCGGCGACGGCGCGGGCGCCGTGGTCGTCGGCCCCGCCGCGGAGCCCGGCATCGGCCCGGTGGTGTGGGGCGCGGACGGCTCCCAGGCCGCCCTGATCACCCAGACCAGACCGTGGACCGCGCTCAGGGACGCCGTCGGGAAGGCGTCCGGGAATCCGTCCGAGGACTCCTCCGGGGGCTCCTCCGGCGGCGCGTTCCCCCACATGGTCCAGGAGGGCCAGAGCGTCTTCCGCTGGGCCGTGACCGAGATGCCGGAGGTGGGGCGGCGGGCGCTCGCCGCCTCCGGCCTCACGGTCGAGGACCTGGACGCCTTCGTCCCGCACCAGGCCAACGTGCGCATCATCGACGCCATCGCGGCCCGCATCGGGCTGCCCGGGACGGTGGCCGTGGCCCGGGACGTCGCCCGGTCCGGGAACACCTCGGGGGCGTCCGTCCCGCTCGCCATGGACCAGCTGCTGGCCTCGGGCGAGGCCGAGGCCGGGGACACCGCGCTGCTGCTCGGCTACGGCGCGGGGCTCTCCTACGCCGGACTGGTCGTCACCCTGCCGGGCGTCGGCTGACGCCCCGGGCCGCGGAACGCGCGCGCCCCGGCGGGCTTCCCGGGAGAGGGCTCCTCCGGTGATCCGGAGTCCCGGGAATCCGCCGGGGTGCGCTCAGGCCTTCGGGACGAGCGTGTTCTCGTTGGTGCGCCCGGCGGCGAAGTCGTCGATGTTGCGGGCGGTGGCGTCGATGATCTGGCCGACGGCGGTGTGGGTGAAGTAGGCCTGGTGGCTGGTGACCAGGACCTGCGGGAAGGTGACGAGGCGGGCGAGGGTGTCGTCGGTGATGCCGTGGATGGAGCGGTCGGTGAAGAAGACGCCGGTCTCCTCCTCGTAGACGTCGAGGCCGACGCCGGAGAGGCGGCCGGCACGCAGGGTCTCGACCAGGGCGGCGCTGTCGACGAGCCCGCCGCGGCTGGAGTTGACCAGGATCGCGTCGTCCTTCATCCGGGCCAGGGCGGCGGCGTCGATGAGGTGGTGGGTGGCCGGGAGCAGCGGGACGTGGAGGCTGATCAGGTCGGCGCGGGAGAGGAGTTCGGGCAGTTCGGTGTAGGTCATGCCGAGGTCGAGGCAGGCGGGGTTGGGGGCGATGTCCCAGCCGAGGAGCTCGGTGCCGAATCCGGCCGCGATCCGGGCGAAGCATTCGCCGATCTTGCCGGTGCCGATGACGCCGACCGTCATGCCGTGGATGTCGCGGCCGAGCAGGCCGTCGAGGCGGAAGTCGAACTCCCGGGAACGGTTGGCGGCGCGGGTGAGGCGCCGGTTGACGGCCAGGGCGAGCGCCCAGGCGTGTTCGGCGACGGCGTAGGGGCTGTAGTGGGAGACCCGGGCGATGGTGAGGCCGAGCCCGGCGGCGGCCTCCAGGTCGATGTTGTTGAAGCCGGTGGAGCGCTGGGCGATCAGCTTCGTCCCGCCGGCGGCGAGGACGGCCAGGGTCCCGGCGTCCAGGACGTCGTTGACGCTGCTGCTGACGGCCGGGTGGCCGGCGGCGAGCGGCGCGGTGTCGCGATCGAGGAACACGGCCAGGGTCCGCAGGGAGTGCCGGCCGGCGAAGGCCTTCTCCAGGAGCGGCTGTTCGTCTGCTTGGACGCCGTAGGCGAGGATCTCCATCCCCGTCACGCTACCCAAAGCGCCGCCGGAATGCGCGCACTGGCTCGCGCCGTCCCGACGCCCCCGGGGGCTCGGCCGGGAACGGCCCCGGCCCCCGGCGCTCGCGCGCTCGGGGGCCGGGGC
>NZ_JBHYUU010000249.1:0-9999 GCF_042749955.1 Kitasatospora sp. NPDC059462
GGGTCAGCCCGCCGGTGTCTGCGGGGCCCCGGCGCCCCGGCCCGTCTTCACGGCGTTCACCATCGCCTGGTGGACGGCCCGGGCGGTGGTCTCGTCGGCCGCCGGCACGGGGCTGCCCGCGACCGAGTACCAGTCCAGCGCCCCGGTGTACTGCACGGTGAGCCGCGCCTCGCCGTCGGCCCAGGTGGTGTGCACGGTGAGGTCGCCCGAGATCGGGCCGACCTCGACGGTGGTCACCCCGCCCGGCCCGCTGATGATCGACTGGGTGGTCCAGGTGGCCCACGAGGCCCTGGGGTCGAGCGGGGGCTCCACCCGTCCCGCCGTCCCGCCCGCCGGGCCCGGTACCTGCCCTGCCGTGCCCTGCTGCTGTTCGGTCATGCGCCCATCCTCCCCCGCCGGTCCGTCGCCGCCCGGGCAGCGACACCGGCGGTCGCGAAGGCCGCCCTCGGGATCGGGCGGCCTTGTGGCAACTCGTCTGCCGACGTGGTCGAAGCGGTGCCGGAGCGGGTCAGCCGCCCGCCGCCGGCTCCTCCCGGGGCTCGCCCTCCGCCTGCGAGGTGTCCTGTGCGTGCTGGTTCTGCATCGAGGTGATGCCCTCCTCGGGGTCGGCCGCGCGGACGTCCTCGTCCCGGTCGGTGCTCACCTCGGAGCGTGCGCTCATGTCGGTCATCACGGGCTCCGTCTCCTCGGCCGGTCTGTCTCGCCCCTCAAGCCTGCCTCCGCACCCCGGAGACGGCCAACCGGGCGGATCCGGCGCCCCGCACCGCCCGGCCGGCCGAGCCGTTCACCAGGCGACCGGCAGCGCCCTCAGGCCGTAGATCAGCGCATCGGCGCGGAACTCCAGGGCCTCCCGCGCGACCGCGAGCCGCAGCCCCGGCAGCCGCCGGAACAGGGTGGCCAGCGCGATCTGCAGCTCGGCCCGGGCCAGCGGCTGGCCCAGGCACTGGTGCACCCCGAAGCCGAAGGCGACGTGCCGGCGCGCGTCCCGCGCGAGGTCGACCTCGTCCGCGCCCGGGTGCCCCTCGGTGCCGAACAGCCGGTCGTCCCGGTTGGCCGTCGACAGCATCGCCATCACGCCGTCCCCGGCACGGATCAGGGCGCCGCCCAGTTCGACGTCCTCCACCGCCAGCCGCGGCACGCCGGTGTGCACGATGGTGAGCAGCCGCAGCAACTCCTCCACCGCCCCGGGCACCGCCGCCGGGTCGGCGAGCCGGGCGGCCTGCTCGGGGTGGCGCAGCAGCAGCGCGGTGGAGAGCGCGATCATGTTGGCGGTGGTCTCGTGCCCGGCGACCAGCAGCAGCACCCCGGTCGCGGCGATCTCCCGCACGGTGAGGTCGTCGCGCGCCGCCAGCCGGCTCAGGATGTCCTCGCCGGGCTCGGACCGCTTGCGCTCGGCGAGCCCGGCGAGGTAGTCGAGCATCTCCTTCTGGGCCCGGGCGAAGTCCTCGCCGGCGGCCTCGGTGGCGAGCAGCAGCCGGCTGTTCGCCTGGAACGCCTCGCGGTCCTCGTAGGGGACGCCGAGCAGCAGGCAGATCACCAGCGAGGGCACCGGCAGCGCGAAGTCGGCGACCAGGTCGGCCGGACCGCCCCCGGCCGTCATCCGGTCGAGCGCCTCGTCCACGATCCGCTGGATGCCGGGGCGCATCGCCTCCACCCGCTTGACCAGGAACTCCCCGGTGACCATGCGGCGCAGCCGGGCGTGCTCGGGGTCGTCCAGGCGCAGGAACGAGGGGTTGGCGGCGATGAGCTCGCGCCGGCCCTCGACGAGGAACGGGAAGGCGGGCCGCCGGACGTCGGCGCTGAACCGGCGGTCCGAGAGCACCGTGCGGACCTCCTGGTAGCCGGTCACCAGCCAGCAGGGGCTGCCGTCGGGCAGTTCCGCGCGGCTGACCGGGCCGGTGCCGGCGGCTTCGGTGTACGCGGGCGGCGGCGCGAACGGGCAGGCCGTGTCGCGCCGGGCCGGGATCGGGGTGACGGGAACGGTGGACATGCTCAAGGTGGTCTCCTCGCGTGACAGGTGAGGCCCGTGGCAGGCGGTGGGAGACGGCGGGAGGGCCGGTCGCGAACCCCCGGGCGGCCGGGTCAGACGGTGGTGCCGGGAGCGTCGTCCTCGGTGACGGTGATCGCGCCGCCCGGGCAGAGGTCGGCGGCGAGGCGTACGTCCTCGAACAGGGCCGCGGGGACGGCCGGCCGGTGGACGTTCACCAGGCCGTCCCGCTCGTCCTGCTCGAAGACCCCGGGCGCCGTCATGACGCACTGGCCGGAGCTGCAGCAGCGGTCCCGCTCGACGTTCACCTGCATGTCGGACACCTCTCCGTGGTGTGGCACCGGTCGGTCCGCCGGAGCCGGGCCGCCCTCCGCTGTCCCGGCCAAGCTATCCCCGCTTCCCGTCGCACACGAAGAGTGGACGGCCAACCCGCGCAGAATGGCCGATTTGGGTATGCTCGTGAACGACTTTGCGAAAAACGGAGTTTGATTGACCGTCAGCTGAATTGTCCGGGACCGTTCCGGTGCGGCCCGGCGCTCAGCCGAGCCCCTCCGCGGCGGCGATCTCCCGGACGGCGGCGACGGTGTCCGCCTCCGACGCGCTCTTGTCGGGCCGGTAGCGCACCACCCGGGCGAACCGCAGCGCCAGCCCCGCCGGATAGCGCGGGCTGCGCTGGACCCCGTCGAAGGCGATCTCCACGACCAGCTCGGGCCGCACCCGGACGGTCCAGGCATCCCGTTCCACCGCGCGCTCCAGCAGCGCCGCGGTCTGCCAGGCGAGCGTCGCGTCGGTGAGCCCCTTGAAGGTCTTGCCGAGCATCACCCACGGGCCGAGCCCCGCCTCGCCGCCCGCCCGCGCGCCCAGGTGCAGATTGCTGAGGAAGCCCTGCCGCCGCCCGCTGCCCCACTCGGCGGCCAGCACCACCAGGTCCAGGGTGTGCCGCGGTTTGACCTTGACCCAGCCGGCGCCGCGCCGTCCGGCCTGGTAGCCGGCCGCCGGGTCCTTGACCAGCACGCCCTCGTGGCCGTGCGCGAGGGCGTCCTCGAAGAACGCCAGCGCCTCGTCACGGTCCCCGGTCTCGGTGTGCGCCACCCGCAGCCCGGCCGGGACGGCCCCGTCCAGCGCGGCCCAGCGCTCCCGCCCGGGGCGGTCGACCAGGTCCTCGCCGTCCCGGTGCAGCAGGTCGAAGACGTGCACGCTCAGCGGGACCTCGGCCCGCAGCCGCTGCGGGTCGCGGCGCGCCGCCGTGCGGGCGGCGGTCTCCTGGAACGGCCGCGGCCGGCCGTCCGGCCCGAGCGCGATCGCCTCGCCGTCCAGCACCGCCGACCGCACCGGCAGGGCCAGCGCCGCCTCCACCACCTCGGGCACCCGGGCGGTGATGTCGTCCAGCGACCGGGTGAAGACGCCGACGTCCCGGCCGTCGCGGTGCACCTGCACCCGGATCCCGTCCAGCTTCCACTCCAGGGCCACCGGTCCGGCGAACCGCTCCAGGGCCGTGCCGACCTCCGGGGCGGAGGCCGCCAGCATCGGCCGCACCGGCCGGCCCACCTCCAGCCGGAACGCGGCGAGTGCCGGTTCCCCGCCGGTCAGCGCGGCCGCGGCGACCGCCCGGGCGGAGCCGCGGAACATCAGCGCCCGGCGCACCGCGGCGGCCGGCACCCCGGCGGCCCGCGCCACCGCGTCCGCGACCACCGCGTCCAGCGCGCCCTGGCGCAGGTCGCCGACCAGGACGGCGCGCAGGAACGCCTGCTCCGCGTCGGTGGCCCGCTCGAACAGGCCGGTCAGCAGCCGGTGCCGCTCCGCCCGGGCGCCGGGCCCGTGCACCGCGGCGATCGCCTCCAGCGCCCGTTCCGTCTCGCGCACCCCCATCCGGGGTTCGGCGGCGGGCGGCGGCAGGTCGCGCAGGGCGGCCGGACCGAGGCCGGTGCGCAGTCGCTGCGACTCGCCGGACAGCAGCGCGACCGCCGCCGGAGCCTCGTCGGGGCCGAGCTCGCGCAGGCAGTCGGCGAGCAGCCCGGTCTTCGCCCGGCGGCCGGGCTCGGCCGCGACGGCGCGCGAGGTCAGGGCCAGCCGGCGGAGCAGCATCGCGGCCTCCTCGGGAGCGGCCCGTCGGCGGGCCGGGCGTCCAGGATCGGCGATCCGGGGCGCCGGCGCGCGCCGGGCCGCCCCCGGCCCTGCCGAGAACGCTCCGGACGACGGATCGGCGTGGAAGGGTGGGGTTCTTGGCCGCGCTGTCGATCGGCGCGGCAGATGACGGGCCGTCATGCTGGCACGCATCGCATCCGGCCCCCACCGGCCACCGATCAGAGGGAGTTCCGCATGACCCCGGAAACCGCCGTCAGCACCGTCGCCGCCCCGGCCGGCTGGACCGTCGGGGCGCCCACCGACGCCGACTTCGCCGCCTGGCGCGAGCTGTACCGCGGCTACGGCGCGTTCTACCGGGTGCCGATGCCGGACGAGAAGGCCGCGCTGGTCTGGTCCTGGCTCACCGACCCGGCCCACGAGCTGGAGGGCCTGCTGGTCCGTGACGCCGACGGCACCCCGGTCGGGCTGGCCCACTACCGGCCCTTCGTCCGCCCGCTGCACGGCGCGGTGGCCGGCTTCCTCGACGACCTGTTCGTCGCCCCCGCCGCCCGGGGCACCGGCGCGGTCGACCTGCTGCTCGCCCGGCTGCGCGAGATCGCCGCCGAGCGCGGCTGGAACGCCGTCCGCTGGATCACCGCGGAGGACAACTACCGGGCCCGCGGCAAGTACGACCAGGTCGCCACCCGCACCCGGTTCCTCACCTACGACATGCCCCCGGCCGGGGCCTGAGCCGAACGGGGGCGGCCGTCCGCCGCCCCCGTTCGGAAATCCGTTCGCACTTTTCTGTTATCCGGTCACCGCCCGCAGGTCTCCCTCGTGTCGGCACCCGTCCGCCGGACCCTCCGGCGGACCCGACGGACCGAACACAGGAAGCGTGCGCAGGTGAACAGCGAACACCGGACCACCATCCTCCCCGCGACCGGGCACCCGGGCCCCGGTGGGCGCTCCGGGCGCCGTGCCGCGGAACGGCGGCGCGGCCACGGCCGACGGCGCCGGCGCGGCGGGGTCGGGCCGGTGGTGGCCGTGGTCGCGGCCGTCGCCGGGACGGGCGTGATCGCGGCCCTGACCGGTGCCGGGTACGCGGTGTACCGCGGCGAGGAGGGCGGCGACACCGGCGTGCAGGCCGTCGCCCACGAGCCGCTGATCGACGCGGAGGCCGGTGACCTGAACGGCATCCAGGTGCCCGGCGCGGGCCTCAGCGGGCCGGACCCGGCCCCGGCCGCCACCGACCAGGCGCGCGCGGCGGGTGCCGGCCCCTCGGCCGGCACCGCTCCCGCCGCCCCCGCGACGCCCTCGGCCCCGGCCGCCACCCCGGGCCACAGCGCCTCCACGGCGCCCGGCACCGCCGCCACGGCCTCCACCGCGCCGCGCGACCCGGCCGCGAGCCCGGCGCCCGGCGACGGCGCCGGCCCGCAGCCCCCGACCGCCCCCGCGTCGGCCGTGCCCACGGCCACCGCCGCCAGCACCGCCACGGCGGCGCCCGGCGCCAAGCCCTCGTCGACCGCCCAGCGTCCGACCACGACCGCCAAGCCGGGCGGCTCCGCCAACGGCTCCTTCGCCCAGCAGGTGGTGGACCTGGTCAACGCCGAGCGCGCGCGGGCCGGCTGCGGACCGCTCACCGCCGACGCCCGGCTGGCCACCGCCGCCCAGGTCCACAGCGACGACATGGCCGACCGCAACTTCTTCGACCACGCGAGCCCCGAGGGCACCCACGCCGACCAGCGCATCGAGGGGGCCGGCTACCGCTGGAGCACCTGGGGCGAGAACATAGCGCGCGGCCAGAAGGATCCGGCGGCGGTGATGGAGTCCTGGATGAACAGCCCGGGCCACCGCGCCAACATCCTCAACTGTTCCTTCCGGCAGATCGGCGTCGGCGTCCGGACCGGTTCGGGCGGGCCCTGGTGGACCCAGGTCTTCGCCGCACCGTCCTGAGCCCGGTCCTGGCCGCTGTCCGGGGCCCGTTCTGGCCACTGTGCGGGGCCCGTCCGGAGCTCGTCCGGAGCCCCTTCCCGACCGCCGCCCGGGCCCGCCGGGCGGCGGCGGGCCGCCGATTTTCCGAATCAGCGGGAATTGTTGTTATCTGAGCACTCCCCAGAGGTCTCCGAGGAGGCAGCGGCGGACGGACGACAGCAAGACGGAGTGCGGACCCATGAACGTAGACGTGCAGAGCGGCGCCGGAGCGCCCCTGGTGCTCGCGGCCCAGGCGGGCGACCCCCGGGCGCGCGAGGCGCTGGTCGCCGCCTGGTTCCCGCTGGTCTACAACGTCGCCGGCCGGGCGCTGAACGGCCACGCCGACGTGGACGACGTCGCCCAGGAGACCATGATCCGGGCGCTGGACGGCCTGGAGGGTCTGCGCGACCCGGAGGCGTTCCGGTCCTGGCTGGTCGCGATCACCATGAACCAGGTCCGCCGCCGCTCCACCGGCCAGCAGCAGGCGGCCGTCGGCGGCCTGGACGAGAGCTGGGAACTGGCAGACCCGGGCGCGGACTTCACCGACCTGACCATCCTGCGGCTCGGCCTCTCCGGCCAGCGCCGGGAGGTCGCCGAGGCCACCCGCTGGCTGGACCCGGACGACCGGGAACTGCTCGCCCTGTGGTGGCTGGAGGCCGCCGGCGAGCTCACCCGCGCCGAGCTCGCCGAGGTGCTCGACCTGACGCCGCAGCACGCCGCCGTCCGCGTCCAGCGGATGAAGAAGCAGCTGGAGGCGGGCCGGGTGGTGGTCCGCGCGCTCACCGCCTACCCGCGCTGCCCGGAGCTCACGGAACTGACGACCGGCTGGGACGGCACCCCGGACTCGGTCTGGCGCAAGCGCACAGCCCGGCACGTCCGGGGCTGCGCCGCCTGCGACGGGCTGGCCCGCGACCTCGTCCCGGCCGAGGGGCTGCTGGCCGGTCTGGCACTGGTCCCGGTGCCGATGGACGCCCCCGGCGGGCTCGCGCTCCAGTCCGCGGGCGCGGCGGCCACCGGGTCCCCGGGCGCCGCCGGTGCGTCCGGCGGCTCCTCGGGCGGCGCGTCCGGTGCGGCGGCGGGCCCGCCGTCCGTGCCCGGGGACCCGGCCGGCGGACCGGGCGGCCGGGGCGGGCTCGCCCGGCGGCGGACGGTGCTGGCGGGCGGGACGGCGGCGGTGCTCGCCGCGGCGACGCTGGCGATGGTCTGGCCCCAGCACACCGGACCGGGGGACACCGGGCCCGGACCGGCCAGCCCGGCCACCGCCCCCGACGTCCTGGCACCGCCGCCCGCCGCACCCGCCGAATCGGCCGCGCCGAGCCCGGAGGCCGGGCCGCCGACGACCGGCCCCGGCGCGACGCCGTCGTCCGCCGTGGCACCCCCTGCGGCCGCGAGCCCGACCCCGGCGCCGAGCAGTGCCCGGCCGAGCACCGCCCCGGCCGCCCCGGCGAACCAGGAACGCCAGCTGGTCGACCTGGTCAACGCCGAGCGGGCCAGGCGGGGCTGCGGCCCGCTGCACATCGACCCGAAGCTGCACGCCGCCGCCCAGAAGCACGCCGAGGACATGGCCGCCCGCGGCTACTTCGACCACGTCGCCCCCGACGGCGGCCGGCCGGACACCCGGCTGACCGCGGCCGGCTACCGCTGGTCGCAGTGGGGCGAGAACCTCGACCGGGGACCGATCGCCCCGGCCGTGGTCTTCTCCCGCTGGATGGACGGCGGCATCCACCAGTCGAACATGCTGGACTGCGCGTTCAAGGACGTCGGCATCGGCGTCGCCACCGGACCCGGGGGCCCCTACTGGACCCAGGACCTCGGCACCCCGCTCGGCTGACCCGGCGTCGGCCCGCCGTCCGTCAGACCGGCAGGCCGACCAGGCCCGGCGCCTCGCCCGTGACGTGGCCGGTGGCCTGGCCGACCACGGCGCCGGCCTCCCCGAGCTGCCCCGGCAGGGCGTCCGGCACCGAGGCGAGCGGCCCGCTCCGCAGCGGGCCGGTCAGGTCGCCCGCGCCGTCCGCGACGGCGGCGTGGGCGCTGGGGGCGGTCAGGGAGGCCACGACGCCGACGGCGAGCGAGGCGACGGCGAGCATGCTGCGCTTCTTCATGCCCCGTCCAACGAGGCTCCGCCACCCGGGTTACGGCCGGGCGGTCACCGGAGGGCGCGCCGGGCCGGTGGCGCGCCCCCGGGATCACTTCGCCCGGGTGACCGGGACGGGCGACGCGGACGGCGCCTTCTCGGCCGGGCGGATCGAGGTGACCGTCCGCTTCAGCGTCGTGAGGGTCTCGGACGACGGAAGCCGCAGACAGGCCGTCAGCTGGACCAGCTCCGCCCGCCCGGACACCAGGAGCGCCTGGAACCCGCGCAGCTGCTGGGTGCCGCCCCGCAGGACGCAGTCCTTGTCGGTCGGCGCGGCCTCCAGCACCGGTGGCTGGCCCAGGAGCTTCTCGGCGTTGTTCTGCTCGGGGATCACCCGGAGCGCGATGACCACGCCCTCGTCGGCGAGCACTCCCGCGGTGATGCACACCGGGCTCTGCAGGTTGTCCGGGCGCGGGCAGTCGGCCGCCCCGGCCAGCTGCTGGGAGGAGAGGTAGCCGAGGGGCTCCGACTGCCCGCTGCCGGGCAGCGCCGTGAGGCCGTACCAGCCGAACGGGACGTCCATCGCGATGTCGTCGAGCAGGGTGAAACGGATCGTCAGGCCGTCGCCGGTCCTGCCGTCGGGCCAGCTGCCCGGCGGGGTGCTCGGTGACGCACCGCCGGACGGGACCGCGTCGCCGGCCGGGCCGGAGGCGGCCGGATGCAGCGAGGAGCCCCCCGGAGCGGGCGCCAGCGCCGGGGCCGCCGCCAGCACGGCCGCGGTCAGGCCGACGGCCAGCCCGCCCGCGAGGGCGGCCCGGCGACGGCGCCGGCGGGTGCGGGCCGCCCGGGCCAGCACGCGTTCCATCCGGTCCTCGGGCGCCGACAGGTGCGGGGGCGCCAGCTGGAGCAGCACCCGCAGCTCGTCCGCCACCTCACGGTCCCCGGGTGCCTCCCGGTCCGGGGCGTCCCGGGCGGGGAACTCAGGCTCCGTCACGACGCCCCCCGTCCAGGAGCAGTTCCCGGGCGGGCAGCCGGCCGCGCAGCGCCTGCAGGGCGCGGTGCGTCTGGCTCTTGACGGTGCCCGTGCTGCAGCCCAGCGCCTCGGCGGTGTCCTCCACACTGAGGTCCTCGAAGAAGCGCAGCACCACCACCGCCCGCTGCCGGGCCGGCAGTGCCCGGACGGCGGCCGCCACCACCTGGCCCGTCACCACGTCGTCGAACGGGTCCGCGGCCGTCGGCGGCTCGGGCAGCCGCTCGTGCGGCAGCTCCCCGTGCCAGCGGCGGCGCCACCACGAGACGTGCGCGTTCACCAGAACCCTGCGGACGTACGCCTCGGGCCGGTCGATGGAGATCTGCTCCCAGCGCGGCCACACCTTGGCGAGGGCCGTCTGCAGCAGGTCCTCGGCCTGGTGCGGGTCGCCGGTCAGCAGCCAGGCCATCCGGAGCAGCCGGGGGCTGCGGGCGGCGACGAACTCCTCGAAGTCCGGTGTCGCGTCCGTCATCCCGCCGCCCCCGCCATGCCGTTCCCGCCGCCGTCTCCGTCGCCCGTGCCGCCACGTCGGTGGCGGCGGTCCTGCCGGTCGGCCGTGGCCGCCGGGTCCTCGCTGTCGTTCTCACGGCTGCTGAACGCGCTGGGGTCCGCCGTGGGTTGTCCGGTCGCCGGGACCAGTTTCGCAAAGCGGTTTCCCGGACCCGCTCTCCCGGGCCGGTCGGGTCCGGGCCGACAGCTCCGGGACGGTCCGGGACGGTCCGGGACGGCGGGACCGGGCGCGGGGCGGGGCGGGGCGGGGCGGGCGCCGGGGCGGTGGGGGAGCGGCCCGGGGCGGACGCTGGACGGCCCGCGAGCCGGCCGGGACTCGGCCGGGCGGCGGGCGGGCCGTGGCCACCACGATCCGCCCCCCAC
>NZ_JBHYUU010000250.1:0-9948 GCF_042749955.1 Kitasatospora sp. NPDC059462
GTCGTCGCACCGGCGGCGGGGGGCGGGGCGTTCCGCCGGGCCGGTTCCCCCGGGGGTCACCCTCACGAGTGATCACCACCGCTTCCGGCGCCCGCCCGTCGTTACCATGGGCGAGGGATGACAAACCGTCAGGACACCGACAGGGGAGCGGACATGGGGGAAGAATCGGCCGCGGTGGTGATCCTCGGCGCGGGACCGGCCGGCCTCGTCCTCGGCAACCTGCTGCACCGGGCCGGCATCGACTGCGTCGTCCTGGAACGCGCCGACCGCGCCCATCTGCACGCCCGCGCCCGGGCCGGCTTCCTCGCTGCGAACACCGTCCGCGTCCTGGACCGCCACGGCCTCGCCGACGGCCTGCACCGCCGCGGCCGGCCCCACGCCACCTGCGAGTTCCGCACCGCCGACGGCGGCTTCCGGCTCGACTACGCGCACCTCGGCCGCGGCGAGCCCCACACCGTCTACCCGCAGCAGTTCCTCGTCGCCGACCTGCTCGCCTCGTACCTGGACGCCGGCGGCCGGCTGCACTTCGCCACCGAGGCCCGCCGGGTGCTGGACGCCGGGAGCGGGCGCCCCGTCGTCGAGGCCGGCGGACCGGACGGCCGCCCGGTCCGCTGGCGGGCCCGCTACGTCGCCGGCTGCGACGGCCGCCACGGCGCCGCCCGCCGCTCGCTGCCGCCCGGCGCCGTCGTCCACCACCACGACCACGGCCTGTCCTGGCTGGGCCTGCTCGCCGAGGCGCCGCCCAGCCTGGACGCCGTCGGCTACGCCGTGCAGGAACGCGGCTTCGCCGGCCACATGGCCCGCACCGCCGAGATCACCCGCTACTACCTGCAGTGCGAGCGCGGCACCCCGCCCGAGGCGTGGAGCGAGGAGCACATCTGGCACGAACTCGACGAACGGATGCGGTCCGCCGACCACGGCCCGCTGCGCCGGGGGAGCATCGTCCAGCGCAGCGTCGTCGACCTGGAGTGCGACGTCGTCGAACCGCTGCGCCACGGCGCGCTGCTGCTCGCCGGCGACGCCGCGAGCCTCATCACCCCGTCCGCCGCCAAGGGCGCCAACCTCGCCGTGCTGGAGGCGGAACTGCTGGCCGAGGCCCTGGTCGACGACCTCGCCCACGGCGACGGCCGCGCCCTGGCCGGCTACTCGGACCGCTGCCTGGAGTACATCTGGCGGGCCCAGGAGTTCTCGCACTGGATGGTCCGGCTGCTGCACGCCGTGCCCGGCCCGCACGGCGGCCCGTCGTCCTTCGACGAGGGGCTGCGCCGCGCCCGCCTGAGAGCCCTGCGCGACTCCCGCGCCCAGCAGGACTGGTTCGCCGAGAACTACGTCGGCCTCTGAAACCGACCCGCACCGACGAGGACGCACCACCATGACCACCGACGACGACACCACCCGCCTGCGCGCGACCGCCGACTTCGTCCGCCGCCACGACACCGCCACCCTCCTCCCGCTCCTCCTGCCCGGCCTCGACGACACCGTGCTGCGCTCCCTCACCCACCACCTGCGCTTCGCGCACGCCGCCCTGCTGGTCTTCCCGCCCGGCCCGCCGGCCCTGCGCGCCGGCCTCGCCGCCTGCGGCCTGGACGCCGACGTCCCGTCGGCCCCCAGCACCGTCGTCCGCGAGCGGCTGGCCGCCCGCCACCACCGCCCGGCGGCCGCGCTCGACGTCACCATCCGGCGCGTCCCGGTGCCCGGCACCGGCCCGGAGCCCCGCACCGTCGAGGTGTTCGCGCTGCCGGTGCCACCCGGCTCCGGGCTCCGGCCGCTCGCCGGGCACGAACGGGCCCGCCGGCACGAGGACCACCTCGCCTTCGAGCTCCGCCACCCGGAGCCGGTCCTGCTGCGCGGCCTGTGCGCCCTGCTCGCCGACCACGGCGCGACCCCCGACGGCGGCGGCCACAACCCCCACGAGAACGGCACCGTCCTCTACTTCACCGCCCCCGCCGCCTCCCGGGCCGGCTACCGCCGCCTGGAGCTGTACGCCGCCGGCGACCACCACGACGCCCTCGCCGCCCATCTGGCCGCCTCCGCCCGACGCCCGCCGGCCGAGACCCTGCTGCGACTGCTGACCGGCGCCTGGACCACCCAGGCCCTCGCGGCCGCCGCCCGGCTGCGGCTGCCCGACGCCCTGCACCGCGACGGCCCCGCCGACCTGCGGACCCTCGCCCGCCGCACCGGCACCCACCCCCGCGCCCTGACCACCCTGGTGCGCTACCTCACGATGCTCGGCGTCGTCGAACCCGAGGGCGACGGCCACCGCCTCACCGCCGTCGGCGACCTGCTGCGCGAGGACGCGCCGGGCTCGATGCGCCCGCTGGCGCTGCTCTACGGCGGCCCCTTCTACCGCTCCTTCGGCGCACTCGACCACACCGTCCGCACCGGCGAGCCCGCCTTCGATCACCTGTTCGGCGAGAACCACTTCGACCACTTCGCCCGCGACCCCGCACGCGCGGACCTCTTCGACCGCTCCATGGCGGCGAGCGCCCGGATGTTCGACCCGGTGCCCGGCCACCCGGTCCTCACCGCCGCCGCCCGCACACCCGCCGGCGCCACCGTCGTCGACGTCGCCGGCGGCAACGGCGAACTCCTCGCCCGCGTCCTCACCGCGCACCCGCGGCTGCGCGGCGTCCTGCTGGAACGCCCGCACGCCGTCGAGGCCGCCCGCCGCACCATGGCGGCGGCGGGCTGCGCCGACCGCTGCGCGTACCGGACCGGCGACTTCGCCGACGTCCCGGCGGGCGGCGACGTCTACCTGCTCTCCCGGGTCCTGCACGACTGGGACGACGAGCGGTGCCGCGCGATCCTGCGCCACTGCGCCCGCGCAATGCCCGCCCACGCCGACCTGCTCGTCCTCGAACGCCTGCTGCCCGCCGACGGATCCCCCTCCCTGGCCACCGCCTGGGACCTCCACATGATGTGCAACGTCGGCGGCCGCGAACGCCGCGCCGACCAGTACGCCGCCCTGCTCGCCGACGCCGGCCTCGCCCTCCTCGACCGCACCGCGCTCCCGCTCGACGCCGCCCTCCTGCACGCCCGCGAGGCCGCCGCGCCGCACGAGGACGCGGGTCGACCGGGGGGCGGTGACGGGCGGAACACCGGGTGACCAGGAGAACGGTCCGCACAGTCCCCCGGAAGTACAGAGAAAGCGAACCCCCGCAGGGACCTCGGCGTGCGCTGGAAGCTGCACGGTGACGGGCGTACGCCCGCACCGGGAGCGGTCGTCCGCCCCGGCGCATGCACGACGAGTGTCGCCCATTGCCAACAGGCGTGATCGATAGGCTCGTTGTGAATATTCGTCTACGAATGCGTCGTTGCGGTGATCTACATCCGGGTGAGTGTGGCTCGGGAGGAGATGATCAGTCCGGAGTTGCAGGAGCCTCAGCGTCGGGGGTTGGTGGACCGGGAGGGGCTGATGCTGGTGCGGGCTCCGTTGACGGATCTGGGGAAGTCGGGTCGGGGCTTCACCGACCTGCAGATCGCGGAGATCGTCGCCATGGCGGAGCGTGGTGGGTTCGAGGTGCTGTGCCGGCGACGAGCTTCGCGCCCTTTGTCGGGCACTGCCGCCGTCGTCGCCGAGACCGACACCAGGGCCCTCCTCGAACGACCTGCGCTGCGGTCGGGAGATCATGTTGGTTTCAGCGTGTGGTCCCGGGGTGCATTTCGGGACACGGTCGAGTGGAACAGGTAAACGGGATGAAGGTCGGGTTCGGGTGGAAGCTGCACGGGGACGGGCGTGCGCCGCGGCCCGGGGCTGTGGTGCGGCCGGACGAGCGGTTGTCGTGGGGGCGGACGGTCGGGCTCGGGGCGCAGCACGTGGTGGCTATGTTCGGGGCCACTTTTGTGGCACCCATTCTCATGGGGCTGGATCCGAACCTCGCGGTGATGCTGTCGGGTGTGGCGACGGTGTTCTTCCTGCTGGTGACGCAGGGCCGGATCCCGTCGTACCTGGGTTCCAGTCTGTCGTTCGTGGGCGTGGCCGCGGTGATCAAGTCGCAGGGCGGGGACACGGCGACGGTGACGGGTGCGCTCCTGGTGGCGGGTGCGGTGCTCGCGGTGTGCGGGGCGGTGGTGCAGGGGCTCGGGGCGAAGGTGGTGCACGCGGTGCTGCCGCCGGTGGTGACCGGTGCGGTGGTGATGCTGATCGGGTTCAATCTGGCACCGGTGGCGGCGGGGACGTACTGGCCGCAGGACCAGTGGACGGCGCTTCTGGTGATGGCGTTCACGGGGTTGGCGCTGGTGGTGTTGCGGGGGTTCTGGTCGCGGATCGCGATCTTCCTGGGATTGGTGTTCGGGTACGCGGTGTCGTGGCTGTTCGACCGGGTCTTCGGGAAGATCCACTCTTCGGTCGGCGGCGGGGCCGCGACGGAGCACTGGCGTCTGGACCTGTCGGGCGTGGGGAAGGCGGACTGGATCGGTCTGCCGTCGCTGCACGCGCCGAGCTTCCAGGCGTCCGCGGTGCTGGTGGCGCTGCCCGTGGTGGTGGCGCTGATCGCGGAGAACGCGGGGCACGTGAAGGCGGTTTCGGAGATGACGGGTGATCCGCTGGACGACCGAATGGGTGCCGCGATCATGGCGGACGGCACGGCGACGGTGCTGTCGACGGCGGTGGGTGGTCCGGCGACGACGACGTACGCGGAGAACATCGGCGTGATGGCGGCGACCCGGGTGTACTCGACGGCGGCGTACTGGTGCGCGGCCGGCTTCGCGATCCTGTTCGGCCTGTGCCCGAAGTTCGGCGCGGTCGTCGCGGCGATCCCGGGCGGGGTGCTGGGCGGGATCACCGTGGTGCTGTACGGCATGATCGGTCTGCTGGGCGCGCAGATCTGGATCCACAACAAGGTGGACCTCACCAATCCGCTCCACCTCGTCCCGGTCGCGGCCGGTGTCATCGTCGGCATCGGCAACGTCACCCTCAAGTTCACCGACAACTTCGAGCTGTCCGGGATCGCGCTCGGCACGATCATCGTGCTGACGGGCTACCACGTGCTGCGGCTGATGGCGCCGGCGCACATGAAGCAGCCGACCGGGACACCACTCCTGGACGCGGGCACCACCGAGTACGACGACGACGCGGAGCGCAGCTGACCGGGTCCCAAAGGAGCTCCGGGGCGGACCGGCCACAGAGTGGTTCTCCCAGAGGCGCACGCCATGACGGAGCCGGCGAACTCGTGCGTGGTCGGCCGTGGCCTGTCTTGAGCAGAGGTCTGGTGTCACGGGCCAGGTGGCCCACTGGACGGCCCGCACCACCCGGATGATGTCGGTTTGATTCCGCCCAGGACCAGCTTCGTGCCCGCCCGGTCCTGCACCGAAGCCGATTGCACCACCGCCCGCAGCACGAGCCCGCAGGTGTCCACCAACAGGTGCCGCTTGCGCCCCCGCACCCGCTTGCCCGCGTCGTAGCCGATCGCCTGCCCGCCCTCGTGGCTACGGGCCGACTGCGAATCCAGCACCGCCTTCCGACGGCTGCGGATCCCGCCCGTCCGCCACCCGAACCCGGTCGCGCAGGGCATCGTGAACCCGGTAACAGGTCCCGTCCGCCGTCCACGCACGGAACCAGCGGTAGGCCACGTCCCACGGCGCCAGATCGTGCGGCACCAGCCGCCACGCGCAGCCACTGACCAGCACGTACAACACCGTGTCCACGACCAGTCGGCGCGGAAACTTCAACGGCCGTCCCGCCCGGCGCGGACCCCGCACCGGCAGCAGCGGCTCTATCACCGTCCACTGAGCATCCGTCAGCGAGAATCCGTAGGAAGGCTTGCACGCACAGACACACATGACGGTGATCTTCGCGGACGCCTCAACCGCGAAGATCACCGCCAGCGCATCACGCCACGCAGTTGATCAATTACCCAACACTTTCTGGGCCGGCGCGGGGCTGGGAAGTGGCACGTCGCCGTCCCCGAAGCGGATCGTCGGCGTGGCGGTTGCCAGCACGCGCGGGATCTTGGGGTGGGTGCCGACGTGGCGTTCCTCGACGCGCTGCCCGACGTCTGCGCGGGCAGCAGGGTGGTCAGCTGCTGGCGGGCCGGCCCGTCGTCGGCGCGGCTGGCGACGCTGCCGGGCTGCTGGAGATCCTTCGCTCGATCGCGGCTGGCACCGCGCCGATGTCCGAGCATGCCCGCCAACGCGCAGCAAGCCCTACCGCCGCGGCCACGCGCTGCGCCTGGCCCGTACGGCCCGTGCCCACCTCTCCCTCGGCGACATCGACACCGCCGCCAACACTGCGGCTGACGCGGTGGACCACCTCGGACAGGTTTCCTCGGCTCGCAGTCGCAACACCTTCAACACGTTGCGCGCCGGCCTCAAGCCATGCCGGCAGGTTGCATTGTTCGAGACTTTCTGGAGTGAACTGCTTGACATCAGCGTTCGACGGCGGCTTCGCGGCCGTGCGGTCCGGCGTTCACGGGAAGTCCACCGACACGACCTGCAACCGCTCCGCATGCACAAAGGCCCCAGTAGAAGCAATGAGCCGCCCACGCGGGTGGGCAGCTCATTGCTATTCCCTGCTGGTCAGGCGACAGGCTACGGAGCCCCTATGCGCAGAAATTCACCATATATTCGATACAATAGGACTGCATATCGATAATGGGCGTCGACAACTTCTCGCTCTTCGACGGCCATGCTTTCCCCGAATCGTTCCAGGCGAGAGATGATCCCTTCAAGCAATCCTATGACGTCCGCCCGGCTCGGCCTGAATATCCCCTCGTCAACAAAAAGGATCACCTGGGTCACATGTTCGTCGGCGAGAGCCAGGTCGCCATGAATGAGTGCAAGGTTCTCTCCCGCACACAACAGTTTCTCACCGCGGCGCAGGCCGGGAAACGGCAAGGATCGCCAGAGGGCGTAGCTCTCCATGAAATCCGACAATAGCCCGATCTCTCTCGAAGTCATACCAGAAGCTTACAGGTTTGCCGTCGGGGCCGATGAGCCCGCCCCTACCCGTCTGGGGGTGCACGTATTTTACCCCTTGCGTACCGTCCGCCAGCGTCTCCCGGGTGGCGTTGAGCCACTTCTTCCCTCCTGGCTGGGCGATTTCCGTCGCCCAGTCTTGCGTATCCTGGAGGTACTGCTCACGCGTGATACCGCGTTTCTTTGCATGCTTGTCCCAGTGGTATTCAAACTGTTCCTGAGAAGTTCTGCCGCTGGGGTTGTAGAAGACGTCGTCGATCTTCTTGGTGCACAATCCCGAATTGTGCACTAGTACGGGCGCCGTACCGGCGAGCACATAGTACGTATGGAGTCCCTGGATGGTCAGGTTGTAGGCCGCGTTGAGTCCGGAGCGGTTCCTGACCTCGATGACGTCTGCGGTTTGTCCGTCCGGGGTACGTAGGGTGTCGCCCCGGTTGAGGTTGCCGGCATCGACCCACTTCCGGTCCTTCTCCACCCAGAAGGGGTGGTGCTCGGTGGCTGTGAGCGTCCCGGTCGGGCCATCCGTTGATGCGATGGTGAGGTCGGTGAATTTCCGGTCTTCGGGCGTGTAGATGGTGGCGTCCACACGGCGTCCACCAGCCTCGCCGGATTCGGGGTCGGTTGCCCAGACCTGGTCGCCGACACGGATCCGCTCGATCGGGAGGGTGGTTCCGTCGGCCATCAGGACGCGTGTGCCGACGGGGAAGCTGTTCGGCTTCAGGCAGTCATTCGCGATCCGCCTGACCCGTGCTGCCCGTGCAGCATCCTCGACGTCCCTGGCCTTCCTTGCGAGTTGGGCGAGCTTGGCCGCCTTTCCGGCGGGGAAGAAGCTGACGGCGAGCTCCGCGCAGGCGGCGGCGCTCTTGTTCCTGATGCATTCCTCGGCGCTGTCGAAGCCGAGGACCATCTTGAAGACCTTCTTGAAGAGCTGGGCCTTGTCCTGGACGCCTTTGAAGAATTCCGTGACGTCGTCGAGCATGTCCAGGAGGCCGTTCGTTATCGGCCCGTTCGGTATGTTGAGGAAGCACCTGAGGGACGAAAACCGATGGCTGCAGGGCTTCTTGTTTGCGCTGCTGTATTCGTGTTCGGCTTCGGTGGCCTCGCTCTGGATCAGCGCTTCGAGTTCCTTCTTGAGCGCCTCCTCGATCTGTGCGGCCTCGGCCTGGATGCCCTCCTCTTCGGCGGCTAGTTCGGCCTGGCGTTCCTGGCTTGCCTTTGTTATGGCGATGTCCCAGGCCTGGTCGGCGGCCTGCTGTGCGGCGTCGGCGTCCTGGCCTGCCGCGCGGGCGGAGGCGTAGGCGTTGTCCGCGGCGGTGCGGGCGCGGGTGGCGGACCAGCGTGCGTGGGCGGCGGAGGCGCTGGCGCGGGTGGCGGAGGCGGTGGCCTTGCCGGCGTCGCGTGCGGCGGCGTTCGCGGCGGTGCGGGCGGTGGTGGCGGACTGGCCGGCGCGGGTGGCGGATGCTTCGGCGTTGTGGGCGGCGGTGTTGGCGTCGGCTGCGTACCGTGCGGCCTGATCGGCGTGAGAGCGGGCTTGGGTACTGGCGGTCTGGGCCTCGGCGGCGGCGTTGTTGGCGATGGCGGCGGCTGCGGTGGCTTCCCAGGCGTCCTGTTGGGCCTTGGCCGCGGCTTGGGCGGCCTCGGCGATCAGGTGGCGCATCTGTTCGGCGTGGGTGGCGGCGAGCAGGTCCTTGCGGTCGGCCATGTAGCGGTCGGTCTGCAGGAAGGACGTGACGAGGCCGGGGGGACCGGCGAGGGCGAGTTTGGCCGCGGCCTGGACCTCGGGGCCGCCGGCGGCCAGCATCTGGGTGGCCTCGACGCGTTCGTCGATCCGGCGGGCGGTGTACTGGCCCGTCATCAGGAAGGCGGCGACGGCGTGGGGTGAGCCGTCCCGCAGGGCGGCTTCGCCGGCTTCCTTGACGCTGGTGCCGCCGGTGGCGATCACCTGGTAGGCGCGGATGCGGTTGTCGGTGATCGCGGCCTCGTGCTGGCCGGTGGTGAAGAACGCCTCGATCTGCTGCGGGGTGCCCTTGAGTGCGGTGGTGGCGGCGGTGCGCACGGCCTCGTCGGGGCTGTCCTGGGCGAGCTCGACCACGTTCTGGCGCATGTCGTCCAGCTCGGCCTTGCGCCGCCCGGTGCGTGCCCAGTCGACGACCGTCTCGTCGGTGCCGGACAGGGCGGCCTTGGCGGCCTCCTGGCTCCACGGGCCGCCGGCCTTGGCCGCGTGGAGCGCGGCCTTGCGGCCCTTGGCCGCCACGGCCTTGGGGTCGGCGTCGGGGCGGGCGGCTTCGGCGGCGAGGTCGGCGGCCTCCTGCTCAAGGATCTTCCAGTCCGCGAGGAGGACGCCGATGCCTCCGGTGGCCACGTCCTCCTCCGCCTTCAGGGCGCGGGCTTCCTCAAGGCCGGCGGCGGTGCGGGCGGTGAGGTCCTCGCTCTCGGTCCTGCGGGCGAGGTCGTAGACGGTGCCCGCGGTGGCGACCGCCGCGCTCGCGGTGGCGGCTGCGGCGCGCGCGGCTTCGGCCTGACGGGTGGCTTCGGCCGCGGAGGTGGCGGATTCGCCGGCGTGTTCGGCTGCCTGGTCGGCGGCGGTGGCGGCGTTCTGGGCGTGGGTGGCGGCGGAGCGGGCGGCGTCGCGGGCCTGGTGGGCGGCCTGGGTGGCCTGACGTGCCAGGTTGCTGGAGGCGGTGGCGGCGCGGTCGGCCTCGCGGGCCTGGCGGCGGGCCTGGTCGGCGGCGGCCTGGGCCTGCTGGGAGCTGGCGCCCGCGGCGCTCGCCAGGTTGCCGGCCTTGTCGGCGGAGCCGGCGGCCGCGTTCGCGTTGGCGCTGGCGCTCCTGGCGGCCTCCGATGCCTCGTCAGCCGCGTTGGAGGCGGCGCCCGCGTGTTCGGCGGCCTGAGCGGCGCGCTGGGCGCCCGCGGCGGCGTTCCGGGCCTCTTCGGCCCGCTGACGGGCCTCGGCAGCCCTGCTGCGGTCGGAGGCCGCGGCGTTGGCGGCCCTGCGGGCGTCGGCCGCGGCCAGGGCCGCGCCGCCTGCGGCGC
>NZ_JBHYUU010000251.1:0-9866 GCF_042749955.1 Kitasatospora sp. NPDC059462
CCGTGGTCGCGGCGAAGGCCGCCGGCGCGGCCCACCTGGACGACCTGCTGGGCGACCGTCCGCTGGACGCGTTCGTGCTCTTCTCCTCGATCGCCGGGACCTGGGGCGGGGGCGGCCAGGGCGCCTACAGCGCCGCCAACGCCGCCCTGGACGCGCTGGCCCAGGCCCGCCGGGCCCGGGGCCTCGCGGCGACCGCCGTCGCCTGGGGCCCGTGGGCCGAGTCGGGCATGGCCGGTTCCGCCGAGGTGGCCGGCAGCCTGCGCCGCCGGGGCCTGCGGCCGCTGGCGCCGGACGCCGCGATCGCCGCGCTGGCCGGGCTGCTGGAGCGCGGTGAGAGCGCCGTGACGGTGGCCGACGTGGCGTGGGAGCGGTTCGCCCCCGCGTTCACCGTGGTGCGGCCCAGCCCGCTGCTGTCGGAGCTGCCCGAGGTCCGGGCGGCCCTGCGGCCGGCCGCGGACCCGCGCGACGGCGACCTCTCCGAGGAGGCCGGCGCGCTGCGCCGCACCCTCGCCGGGGCCGGGCCCGCCGAGCGGGAACGCTCCCTGGTGGAGCTGGTCCGCGCCGAGGCGGCCGCCGTGCTCGGGCTGCGCGGCCCCCATCTGGTCGAGCCCGGACGGCCGTTCCGGGAGCTGGGCTTCGACTCGCTGACCGCAGTGGAGCTGCGCGACCGGCTGACCCGGGCCACCGGGGTCCAGCTGTCCACCACCGTCGTGTTCGACCACCCCACGGCCGACGCACTGGCGCGGCGGCTGCTCGCCGACCTGCTGGGCGAGGCCACCGCCCCCGGCGCCGGGGACGGGCCCGTGACGGCCGGCCGGGACGACGAGCCGATCGCCATCGTCGCGATGAGCTGCCGCTTCCCCGGGGGCGTGCGCAGCCCCGAGGAGCTGTGGCAGCTGGTGGCCGGGGAGACCGACGCGATGTCGGTGTTCCCCGGCAACCGGGGCTGGGACCTGGACGCGCTCTACCACCCCGACCCCGACCACCCGGGCACCACCTACGCGCGCTCCGGCGGCTTCCTGCACGACCTGCCCGACTTCGACGCCGCCTTCTTCGGCATCTCGCCGCGCGAGGCCGTCGCCATGGACCCCCAGCAGCGGCTGCTGCTGGAGACCTCCTGGGAGCTGTTCGAGCGGGCCGGCATCGACCCGGCGACCGTGCGGGGCACCCCGACCGGCGTGTTCGTCGGCACCGGCTACCAGGACTACCTCCAGCGCGGCCTGGAGGTCTCCGACGACGTGGTGGGCTACCTGGGCACCGGCAACGCGGCCAGCGTGGTGTCCGGGCGGATCTCCTACACCTTCGGCCTGGAGGGCCCGGCGGTCACCGTGGACACCGCCTGCTCGTCCTCGCTGGTGGCCCTGCACATGGCCGTCCAGTCGCTGCGCAACGGCGAGTGCTCGATGGCGCTGGCCGGCGGTGTCACCGTGATGTCCAACTCCGGTGCCTTCGTGGAGTTCAGCCGGCAGCGCGCGCTCGCCGCCGACGGCCGCTGCAAGGCGTTCGCGGCCGCCGCCGACGGCACCGGCTGGGGCGAGGGCGTCGGCCTGCTGCTGGTGGAGCGGCTCTCGGACGCCGAGCGCCACGGTCACCGGGTGCTGGCGGTGGTGCGCGGCAGCGCGATCAACCAGGACGGCGCCTCCAACGGCCTGACGGCGCCCAACGGCCCCGCCCAGCAGCGGGTGATCCGCCGGGCGCTGGCGAGCGCCGGACTGTCGGCGGCGGACGTCGACGTGGTGGAGGGGCACGGCACCGGCACCCGGCTGGGCGACCCGATCGAGGCGCAGGCGCTGCTGGCCACCTACGGGCAGGACCGCGAACGGCCGCTGTGGCTCGGCTCGTTGAAGTCCAACATCGGTCACACCCAGGCCGCCGCCGGGGTCGGCGGCATCATCAAGATGGTGCAGGCGCTCCGGCACGAGCTGCTGCCCAGGACCCTGCACGTGGACGAGCCCACCCCGCACGTCGACTGGTCGGCGGGCGCCGTGGAACTGCTGACCGAACCGGTGGCCTGGCCCGCGGGCGCCCGCCCCCGCCGGGCCGGCGTCTCCTCCTTCGGGATGAGCGGCACCAACGCCCATGTGATCATCGAGGAACCCCCGGCCGCCCGCCCGGCCCCGGCGGCCGACGCCGCACCGCGGCGGACACCGCTGGAACCGGTGGCGGTGGTCCTGCCGCTGTCCGCCCGGACGGCCGGCGCGCTGGAGGAGCAGGCCGCCTCGCTCGCCGCGCTGCTCCACGCGCGGCCCGAGCTGCGGCCCCAGGACGTCGGCCACTCGCTCGCCACCACCCGCTCCGCCTTCGAACAGCGGGCGGTCGTGGTGGGCGGCGACCGGGCGGAGCTGACCGCGGGGCTGGAGGCGCTGGCGACCGGCGGCTCCCACCGGCTGGTGGCGCGCGGCACCGCGGGCGGCGAGCCGAAGACCGTGTTCGTCTTCCCCGGCCAGGGCTCGCAGTGGTCCGGCATGGCGGTCGGCCTGCTGGATTCCTCCCCGGTGTTCCGCGACAGCGTCGCCGCCTGCTCCCGGGCGCTGGCCCCGTACGTGGACTGGCGCGCGGAGGACGTGCTGCGCGAGGCGCCCGGTGCGCCAGGACTCGACCGGATCGAGGTCATCCAGCCGGTGCTCTGGGCGGTCATGGTCTCGCTCGCCGAGCTGTGGCGCTCCTGCGGGGTGCGGCCCGCCGCCGTGGTCGGGCACTCGCAGGGCGAGATCGCGGCCGCCTGCAGCGCCGGCGCGCTGTCGCTGGAGGACGGCGCGCGGATCGTGGCGCTGCGCAGCCGGCTGCTGGCCGGGGTGCCGGGCGGCATGGTCTCGGTGCCGCTGCCGGAGGCGGAGGTTGCCGGGCGGCTGGAACGGTGGGAGGGGCGCCTGAGCGTGGCCGCGGTCAACGGCCCGCAGAGCGTGGTGGTGGCCGGCGACCTCGACGCCGTCGAGGAACTGCTCGCCGCCTGCGAGGCCGAGGGGGTGGCGGCCAAGCGGGTGCGGGTGGACTGCCCCTCGCACTGCCCCCAGGTCGAGGTGCTGCGCGAGGAACTCGCCGGGATGCTGGCCGGGATCACCCCGAAGGCGCCGGCGGTGCCGTTCTACTCCACCGTCACCGGCGAGGTGGTCGAGGGCGCCGAGCTGGACGCCGACTACTGGTACCGCAACCTGCGCCGGCCGGTGCAGTTCGAACGGGCCGCGCGGCGGTTGCTGGCCGACGGCCACCAGGTGTTCGTCGAGGTCAGCCCGCACCCGGTGCTGGCGTTCGGCCTTCAGGAGACCGTCGACGCCGTCACCCGCGAGGAGGACGGGGCGCCGGACGCCGGTGCGCGGCGCGGCCTGCCGCCCGCCGTGGTGCCCACCCTGCGGCGCGGTGACGGAGGCGCCCGGCGCTTCCTGATCTCGCTGGGCGAGGCCCACACCCACGGGGTGCGGCCCGACTGGTCCGCGGTCTTCGCGGGCTGGGACGCGCGGGAGACGGACCTGCCGACCTACCCCTTCCAGCGCCGGAGGTACTGGCTGGAGACGGCCGCCCGGCCCGCCGCAGCGGCGGCCCCGGAGGCGGACGCCGAGTTCTGGGCGGCCGTCGAACACGAGGACCTGGCGTCGCTGACCGGGGACCGGCGGCTGGCGCAGGACGCCACGCTGGGCTCGGCCCTGCCCGCGCTCTCCGCCTGGCACCGGCGCCGCCGCGAGGAGTCCGAGGCGGACGGCTGGCGCTACCGGATCACCTGGCAGTCCGTCCCGGAGCCGGTGGCGCCCGGGCCGGCCGGGAGCTGGCTGGTGCTGCTGCCGCCGGAGCCGGCGGCCGGTCCCGCTCCCGCCGCCGAGCTGGCGCTGAACGCCCTGGCCCTGCACGGCGCCGAGGTGGTCCGGCTGACCGCGGGGGACGACGAGGACCGCCGGGCGCTGGCCGCGCGGCTGCGCCGGGCGGCCGACGGCCTCGGCGCGGACGGCCCGCGCGGGGTGCTGTCGCTGCTCGCGCTCGACGAGCGGCCCCACCCCGGGCATCCGGGCCTGTCCCTGGGACTGGGCCGGACCCTGACGCTGGTGCAGGCGCTCGGCGACGCCGGGCTCGCGGCCCCGCTGTGGTGCGCCACCCGGGCGGCGGTCTCCGTCGACGGCCTCGACACCGGCGCCCGCGACACCGCCCCCGGTCCGCTGCGCGGCACCGCCCAGGCACAGGTCTGGGCGCTGGGGCGGGTCGCCGCGCTGGAACTGCCCGCCCGCTGGGGCGGCCTGGTCGACCTGCCCGACCTGCCCGGGGGCGCGGCGGCCACGGACGGCCGGATCCTCCGCCGCCTGGGCGCCGTGCTCTGCGGCGCCACCGGCGAGGACCAGCTCGCGCTGCGGGCCGGCGGCCTGTACGCCCGGCGGCTGGTGCGGGCCCCGCGCCCGGCCGGTCCCGCCGTGCGGCCCTGGCAGGTGCGCGGCACCGTGCTGGTCACCGGGGGCACCGGCTTCATCGGCGGCCAGGTCGCCCGCGCACTCGCCGCCGACGGCGCCGAGCACCTGGTGCTGGCCGGCCGCGCCGGGGCGGCCGCCGAGGGCGCCGAGCAGCTGCGGGGGGAACTGGAGGCGCTGGGCGCCAAGGTGACGCTCGTCGCCTGCGACCTCGCGGACCGGGCGGCGGTCGCCGACCTGGTGGCCGGCCTGGACGACCTGGCGCCGCTCAGCGCCGTGGTGCACGCCGCCGGAGTGGGCGGCGCGCCCGCGCTGCTCGCCGACACCACCGAGGCGGAGTTCGCCGCCGTACTGGGCGCGAAGGCGCTCGGCGCCGCGCACCTGGACGAACTGCTGGGGGAACGCCCGCTGGACGCGTTCGTGCTCTTCTCCTCCGGCGCCGCGGCCTGGGGCAGCGGCGCCCAGGCCGGCTACGCGGCCGCCAACGCCTTCGTGGACGCGCTCGCCGAGAACCGTCGCGCCCGCGGGCTGGCCGCCACCTCCGTCGCCTGGGGCGCCTGGGGCGGCGGCGGCATGGTCGACGCCGCCGCCGGGGAGCGCCTGCGGGCGCGCGGCCTGGAGCCGATGAGCCCCGAGCTGGGGGTCCTGGCGCTGCGCCGTGCGGTGGAGGGCGGGGACACCACGCTGGTGGTCGCCGCCGTGGACTGGGAGCGCTTCGTGCCGGGCTTCACCGCGGCCCGGCCCAGCCCGCTGATCGGCGAGCTGCCCGAGGTCGCCCGGCTGCTCGCCGCGCAGGAGGGCGAGGACGCCGCCGCCGACGCCGCCGAGCCTCCGCTGCTGCGCCGGCTGGCCGCCCTGGCGGTCGGCGAACACGCCTCGGAGATCGTGGAGTTCGTCCGCGGCGAGGCCGCCGCCGTGCTCGGCCACCCCTCGAAGGAGGCGGTCCAGGCCCAGCACGTGTTCCTGGAGCTGGGCTTCGACTCGCTCACCGCCGTCGAGTTCGGCAAGCGGCTCAGCCGGGCCAGCGGCCTTCGGCTGCCGAGCACGCTGGCCTTCGACCACCGCACCCCGGCCGAGGTGGGGCGGCGGCTGCTGGCCCTGCTGGCTGAGCGCGGCGGTGCCCCGGCCGGTGGGCCCGCGGACGCGCCGCAACAGCCGCGGCCGGAGCCGGAGCCGGAGTCGCAGGACCTGATCGTCTCGCTCTACCGCCGGGCCGGGGAGCTCGGCCGGATGGCGGAGGGGATCGAGCTGGTCACCGCCGCCGCCCGGCTGCGGCCGGTCTTCGCCGCGGCGTCGGCCGCCGACCACCTGCCCGCGCCGGTGGCCTTCGCGCAGCACCCGGACGGCCCGCAACTCGTCTGCCTGGGCCCGTACATGGCGCCGTCGGGCGTGCACCAGTACGCCCGGTTCGCCGCCGCGTTCGGCGGCCGGCGCGGCATCTGGGCGCTGTCCGAGCCGGGCTTCGTCCCGGGGGAGGCGCTGCCGCAGGACGTCGCCGCGCTGGTCGAGGTGCACGCCACGGCCATCGAACGCAGCGTGGGCGACCGGCCGGTGGTCCTGGTCGGCTACTCCTCGGGCGGCTGGGTGGCCCACGCGGTCGCCTGCCACCTGGAGCGGCTCGGACGCCCGGTGGCGGGGATCGTCATGCTGGACAGCTTCACCCGGCGCGAGCGGATGGGCGAGCGCTTCCAGTCGGCGGTGGTGGAGGGGCAGTCGGAGCGCTTCGGCTTCGTCTCCGCGCCGGGCACCCAGCTCACCGCGATGGGCGGCTACCTGAGGATCTTCGAGGACTGGGACGCGCCGCGGGCCGCCGCGCCGACGCTGGTCGTCCGGGCCGCGGAATGGATGGCCCGGGGCGGGGCGGACGCCGACGACCGCCCCGCCGCCCCCGAGCACGCCGACACCGTGGTCGAAGTGCCCGGCAACCACTACACCCTGATGGAACGTCATGCCCACGAGGCCGCCGCGGCGGTCGACGCCTGGCTGGACGCGCTCGGCCCGGTGGGGCCGTGACCGCCGCCGGCAGCCCCCTCCCACCCACGACGCAAGGAGCGACAACTCCCGTGAACCGTCCCGCTGACGACGACCGGTGGATCCGCAGGTTCCACCCGCGCCCCGACGCCGCGGTCCGCCTGGTCTGCCTGCCGCACGCAGGAGGCTCCGCGAGCTACTTCCTCCCGGTCTCCCGGGCGATGCCGCCGTCCGTGGACGTCCTGTGCGTCCAGTACCCCGGACGTCAGGACCGCCGTGCCGAACCGCTCGTCGACAACGTCCCCGACCTCGCCGACCAGGTCCTCGCCGCGCTGCTGCCCTGGACGGACCGGCCGCTGGCCTTCTTCGGCCACAGCCTGGGCGCCACCCTGGCGTTCGAGGTCGCCCGGCGCCTGGAGCGGCAGAAGGGGCTGGTGGCGGCCGGCCTGTTCGCCTCCGGGCGCCGCGCCCCCTCCACCCACCGCGTCGAGACGGTGCACCTGCGCGACGACGACGGCCTGATCGCCGACATCCGCGAGCTGAGCGGCACCGACGACCGGCTGCTGGGGGACGAGGAGATCCTGCGGATGATCCTGCCCGCCACCCGCGCCGACTACCGGGCCGCCGAGACCTACGCCTACGAGCCCGGCGAGGCCCTGCGCTGCCCGCTGTCCGCCCTGGTCGGCGACGACGACCCCAAGGTCACCGTCGCCGAGGCCGCCGCCTGGGCCGACCACACCGAGGGCCCCTTCGACCTGCGGGTCTTCCCCGGCGGCCACTTCTACCTGGCCGACCACCAGGCCGCGGTCATCGAGGCGGTGACCGCGCGGCTGACCGCCCGCTGAGCGTCCCGGCCCGCGCGGACGCGCCGGCCCCGGAGCGGCGGACACCCGCCCCGGGGCCGGCGCACCCGTCCCGCCGCTGCCCGCCACTGCCCGTGCCGCCCGCGCGCCCGGCATCCCCCCCGGGCCGCGATTGCCCAGGTCAGGGCGGTGGGGCCGGGTATGTAGACTCTCCGGGGACCGGGCGGGACCCGGTTCCGGCGGGCGAGCGCGGACGGGACGAGTCGGAGATGGCGGGAGCGGACGGTCCACTGTCCCGCAGCGGTCTGCGCGGCCGGGAGGCCGAGCTGGCCGAGCTCACCGCGCTGATCGCGTCGGTCGCCCGCACCGGGAGCGGCGGGCTGGCCCTGATCCAGGGCGAACCGGGCATCGGCAAGACCACGCTCCTCGCCGAGGCCGTCTCCAGGGCCCGGGCGGCGGGCTTCTCGGCCGGCGTCGGCAAGGCCGACGAACTGCACCACATCGTGCCGCTCTCGTCGCTGGCCACCTCCGTCCTGCACGGCGAGCGGCCGCTGCTGTCCGGCGACGACTTCGCCGGCCTCGCCCGCCACCACGACCAGCGGATCTGGCTGGTGGAACGGCTCGCGGAGGCCATCGAGGCCCGGGCGGACAGCATGCCGGTCCTGGTCGGCCTGGACGACGTGCAGTGGGCCGACACGCTGAGCCGCTTCGCCCTGCAACAGCTCCCGACCCGCCTGCGGACCTCGCCGGTGCTCTGGCTGCTGACCGGCCGGCGCGCGCCCGCCGCCCCGGCGGAGGAGATCGTCGCCGCCGCGGCCGGGAACCTCCCGGCGGTCACCGTCCGGCTGGGCCCGCTGTCCGGCGAGGCCATCGGCCGGCTGGCCCGCGACACGCTCGGCACGCCGGTCGACGCAGCGGTGCGGGACCTGCTGGACGGAGCGGGCGGCAACCCCTTCCTCGCGGTCGAGATGCTCAGGGGCCTGCGCGAGGCCGAGGCGCCCGACCAGCCCGTGCCGCCGGACCAGCCCGTGCCGCCGGGCCTGGTGGTGGGCGTGCGCGGCCGGCTCAAGTCCCTGGGGCCGGACACCCTGGGCTTCCTCCAGATGGGAGCCGTCCTGGGCCGCGGCTTCGGCTTCGACGCCGCCGCCGCGCTCTGCGGCCGGCCCGCCGCCACCCTCGTCCCGGCGCTGGAGGAGGCCCTGCGCGCCGGGCTCCTGGACGACGACGGCGACCGGCTGGTGTTCCGGCACGACCTGCTGCGCCAGGCGGTCTACGCCGACATCCCGCCGTCGGCCCGCAAGGCCCTGCACCGGGAGGCCGCCCGCAGCCTGGTCGCGGCGGGGCACCGGCCGGTCGACGCGGTGCCGCACGTCCTCCGGGGAGCGCTGCCCGGGGACGAGGAGGCCGTGCTGCTGCTGCGGCGCGCGGCCGACGAGGTGCTGCCGGTCACGCCGGAGCTCGCGGCCGACCTCATGACGCGCGCCCTGGAGCTCGCCCCCTCGCCGGGCCCGCTCCGGTTCGCCGTGGGGGAGCAGGCCGTCCGCTGCCTGACCCGGGCGGGCCGGAGCCGGCAGGCCCTGGCCGCGGGGGACGGACTGCTGGCCGAGCGGCCGCCGCTGGAGGCCTTCGGCCGGCTGCAGGCCGCCCTCGGCGGCACGCTGTGGGAGCTGGACCAGGCGGGCGAACTGCGCCGCCGGACCGAGGCCGCCCTCGCCACGGGCGCCGCCGCCCCGGAGGTCGGGGCGAGGCTGGCCGCCCTGCGCACGCTGGCCCTGTCCCGGGAACCGGACCTGGTCGCGGCGCGCGAGGCCGGCGAGGCCGCGCTGCGGGCCGCCACCGCCACCGGCGACCGGGAGGCGCACGTCCTGGCGCTGTCCGCGCTCGGCGAGATCGCCCAGAACGCGGGGGAGAGCGCCACCGCGCTGGAGCGGTTCGCCGCGCTGAGCGCCCTCGACCCGGCCTTCCTGCCCGAGGAGGTCGTCGCGCACCTGCACCTGGACGACTTCGGGACCGCCGGACGGCTGCTCCTGGGCGGGGCCGACACCGGGACGGCACGTCAGACGATGCTGGCGTGGGCCCAGGGCCAGCACGACCTCGGCCTCGGCCGGCTCGACGACGCCGAGGCCGACCTGGTGACCATGGAACGGCTGGAGGACGAGCTGCGGATCCGCGTCCAGCAGGTGAACGGCCGGGTGCTCCGCTCCCGGATCGCGCTGCTGCGCGGTGAGCGCGAGGCGGCGCGGGAGCAGCTGGCCGCCGCCCGGGAACGGCTGGCGGCCAAGCCGAACGCGGGCAACACCGCCGCGGTGGGCTTCCTGGAGGCCGTCCACGCCGGGGCCGACGGCGACCCCGGGCTCGCCGCCGAGCGGATCCGGCTGGTGCAGCGGCAGGGCCCCTTCATGCGCTGGCGGATCCTGCGCAACTCGGTGGCCCTCGCCACCCGCCTGGCCCTGCGCGCCGGGGAGCGGGAGCTCGCCGAGGACCTCGCCGCCCAGGCCGCCGCCCACGCGGACCGCAACCCCGCCGTGCCGACGGCCACCGGCCTCGCGGCGCAGGCCCGCGGGCTGGTGGCGAACGACCCCGCCGTGCTCGCGCACGCCGTGGACCTGCTCGGCGCGAGCCCCCGTCCGCTGGTGCGCGCCGACGCCTGCGCCGACCTGGGGCGCGCGCTGCTGGCGGCGGGCCGCACGCGCCCGGCGGTGGC
>NZ_JBHYUU010000252.1:0-9713 GCF_042749955.1 Kitasatospora sp. NPDC059462
GTCCGCCAGCGCGTCGCCGAGCGCGGCCAGGGCCAGGCCGCGGCCGCGGTGGTCCCCGTCCAGGGTCAGCGCCTCGACCGCGCGTTCCGCCGCCTCGGCCGCCTCCGGGGCGCGCCCGGCCGCGCGCAGCGACTCGCCGAGGCGCAGCAGGATCCGGCCGGTGCGCCGGTGGTCCTCCGGGCCGGTCAGGGCGAGGGCCGCCCGCCGATGGGCGACCGCCTGGTCGTAACGGCCGAGCTCGTGGGCGATCGAACCGAGCGAGTCCCGGGCCCGGGCCTCCAGCTCGTGGTCGGCCAGGTCGTGACCGATCACCAGGGACTGGTCGACCACCCGGCCCGCCGCGCCGAACCGGCCCTGGCGGGCGAACGCCCCCGCCAGCTCCAGCAGTTCGGCGGCCAGGGCGCGCCGGTCGCCGACCCGCTGCCAGACCGCGACCGCGGCCGAGAACCCGGCCACCGCCTCGTCCGGGCGGCCGAGTTGGACGAAGCAGGCGGCGAGCGAGCCGTGCACGAGGGCGAGCAGCGGCTGCGGCAGTCCGTGCGCGGTGCACAGGTCGCGGGCCCGGAGCAGTTCGGTGAGGGCCGAGGACGCGGAGCCGACCTCGGCCAGCAGCCGGCCGAGCACCAGGCGCGCCCGGGCCTCCGCCGTCCGGCCGCCCTCCCGCAGGGCGGCGTGCAGCAGGGCGTTGGCGGCGTGGCCGAGCGGCCGGGTGGCGTGCCCGGAGTCCGCCGACAGGCATGCGCCCAGCAGGAGTTCGGCGAGCCGGTCGAGGCCGGGCGCCGCCCCCGGGGACCGGCCCGGGAGCGTCGCGCACTGGCGCACCAGGGCCCCGACGGCCACGTAGTCCCCGACCGCCGGGGAGGCGGCCGGTGCCGCGGGCGACCGGAGCGCGGCCGTCACCCCGGCGTGGTGGTGGTCCACCAGCCGGGCCAGCGCGGCCGCCCGCTCGTCGTCGGCCTCCGCACGACCGGCCGGGTCGTCAGGGCTGCCCGGATCGTCGGCACCGTCCGGGCCGGGCCGGTCGACCCGCTGGGCGAAGGCCCGCAGCAGATCGTGGTAGCGGTAGCGGTCGGGGCTCGCCGCGACCTCCAGCATCGAGCAGTCCACCAGGGACTCGGCCAGCGCCTCGGCGTCCGGCCCCGGCCGGTCCAGGACCGCCGCCACCTGCGCCGCCGACAGGTCCGGCACCTCGGGGACGGCCAACAGCCGGAAGGCGCGGGCCTGTTCGGCGTCCAGCAGGTCGTACCCGAAGCGGAACGACGAGTCGACCGCGAGATCCCCGCTGCGCAGCGCGTCCAACCGATAGCGCTCTCCGCCCAGTTGCTCCACCAGCCGGGCGACGCTCCAGCCCGGGCGGCAGGCCAGCCGGGCCGCGAGGATCCGGACCGCCAGCGGCAACTGACCGCAGAGCCGGACGAGTTCACGGGCCGAAGCATCCTCCGCCGCCACCCGTTCGGCGCCCACCACCCGGGTCAGCAGGGTGACCGCCTCCTCCGCGGGCAGCACCGGCAGTTCGGTGAAGCGGGCGTTGGGCAGCGCGCCGATCCGGGTCCGGCTGGTGACCAGGACGGCGCAGCCCGCGCCGCCCGGGAGCAGCGGCCTGATCTGCTCGGCGTCGCGCGCGTTGTCGAGCAGCACCAGGACCCGCCGCCCCGCGAGCAACGAACGGTAGCGGGCCGCCCGTTCGGCCGGCCTGGCCGGGATCGCCTCGCCGGGGACGCCGAGGGAGCGCAGGAAGACCGCCAGCGCCTCCTCGGGGCGGGCCGGGCGGCCGTCCGCACCGTGCAGGTCGAGGTAGAGCCGGCCGTCCGGGAACTCCTCGGCGAGACCGTGCGCGACGTGCAGGGCGAGCGCGGTCTTGCCGACCCCGCCCATGCCCGCGACCGCCGCCACGGGCACGCAGCCCGGCTGCCGCAGGGCGGCCCGCAGCGCCGCCACCTCGGCCGACCGGCCGGTGAAGTCGGCGACGGCGGCGGGGAGTTGGTCGGGCCGGAGCAGGGCGGCCGGTTCCGGGGCGGGCGGCGGCAGGGGCTGCGCCGACGGCTCCGGCCCGGGCGCCGCCAGGGTCTCGTCCGCCGCGAGGATCCGCCCCTGCAGATCGCGCAGTCCCGGGCCGGCGCCGACGCCCAGCTCGGTGCGCAGCCGGCGGTCCGCCGCCCGGTACACCTCCAGCGCGTCGGCCTGCCGTCCGGAGCGGTAGAGCGCGAGCATCAGCAGCTCCGAGAGCCGTTCGCGCAGCGGGTGCTCCTCGGCCAGGGCCGCCAGTTCGGCGACCGACTCCGCCCACCGGCCGCCCTCGACCTCCGCCTCCAGGCACGACTCCAGGACGGCGAGCCGGCGCTCCTCCCACTCCCGGCGCCGGCGCTGCACGTAGGGCCCGGGCACCCCGGACATCGGCTCGCCGCGCCAGAGCGCCAGCGCCGTCCGCAGCACGGCCGCCGCCTGCGCGGGCCGCCCCTCGGCGCGCAGCGTCCGCGCCCGGGCCAGCAGCGTCTCGCACCGGGCGGTGTCCAGGCCGTCGGGCCCGGCCACCAGCAGGTAGCCGCCGCCGAGCGAGGTCAGCACGTCCGGCCCGAGGATCCGGCGCAGCCGGTGCACATAGGTGCGGATGACGCCGTGTGCGCTGGCCGGCGGGTCCTCGCCCCACAGGTCGTCGACCAGTTGGGCGCCCGACACCTGCCGGCCCGCCCGGAACAGCAGGGCGAGCAGCAGGCCCTGCTGCTGCGGCGATCCGAGCGCCAGCTCCACCCCGTCCCGCAGGCCGCGCACCGGCCCCAGCACCTCGAACCGCAGCCCTCCCGACCACGCCTCCCGGTCCACCGATCGACTCCCCCCGTGTCCGCACAACTCCCCCGTCCGCATGATAACCACCGGCATTCCCGCTGCTCAGCTCGGACGGAACGGCGCCGCCGGGGCCGCCGCGGCGATGCTTGACTTCGAGTGGACTCCACCTCATAGCTTCGACGGCACGACGCACCGCGGACGAGCCGGGAACGGAGAACCCCATGAGCACGGACAGCAGCAGCGACAGCGCCGCCACCACGCGCGAGGAGCGATTCGAGCGGGGGCTGGCCGTGCTCACCTCCGTCGACGGCGAGGCCGGACAGCGGGTGATCGACGCACTCGCCGACATCCACCCCGAACTCGCCCACCAGGTGGTCGCCTGGGGCTTCGGCGAGATCTACAGCCGGCCTGGACTGCCGCCTCGCGACCGGCAGTTGGTCACCCTGGGCATGCTCACCGCACTCGGCGGCTGCGAACCGCAGCTCGACGTGCACCTCAACGCCGCCCTCAACGTCGGCCTCACGCCCGCCGAGATCACCGAGGTCCTGCTGCACTCCGCCGCGTACTGCGGCTTCCCCAAGGCCCTGAACGCCACCTTCGTCGCCAAGAAGGTCTTCGGCGAGCGCGGCCTGCTGCCCGTGGAGGGGCGGTGAGCGCGCCGTACTCCCGGGCCGGAAAAGCCGGTGAACGACGGGAACGGCGGCGGCAGACTGGCCGGCATGACCGATGAGACGCTCGAAGCGTTCAAGAAGGACCTGCTCGTCTATCTGCAGGACGCCCGGGACGCCCTGCTCTGGAAGCTCGAAGGACTCTCCGAGTACGACATCCGCCGGCCGCTGACGCCGACCGGGACCAATCTGCTGGGGCTCGTCAAGCACATGACGGCGGCGGAGGCCCTGTACTTCGGGGAGACCTTCGGGCGGCCGTTCGACGCGCCCCGGCCATGGATCACCGGGGACGCCGAGCCCAACTCCGACTTCTGGGCCACCCCGGAGGAGAGCCGGGAGCAGATCGTCGACCATTACCGCGCGGCCCAGGCGCACGCCGACGCCACGATCGCCGCGCTGCCGCTGGACGCGGTCGGCCGGGTGCCGTGGGGCAGGCGCAGCGAGGTGACGCTGCACCACGGCCTCGTCCACATGACCGCCGAGACCCAGCGGCACGCCGGACACGCCGACATCGTCCGCGAACTCGTCGACGGCAGGACCGGCCAGCGGCAGGGCGGGGAGAACACCGCGCCCGGCGACGCCGCCTGGTGGGCCGGTCACCTGGCCCGCGTCGAGGACGCCGCCCGGCGGGCGGCCGGGGCCTCGCGGCCGGCCCCGGCGCAGCAGTCCGCCCAGGCGCAACGGCCCGCCCAGGCGTAGGTGCCCGCTCGGGCGGTCGCCCGTTCAGGCGTAGTGGCGGGCGACGGCGGTGGCGGCGTCCGCGACGGCCGCGCGCAGGTCGGGCGGGCCGAGCACCACGGCCTCCGGGCCGAGCCGCAGGAGGTCCCCGACGGCCACCGCCGTGTTCTCGACGGCGAGGTCCACCTCCACCCACCCGTCGGCCCCGGGCGGCCCGGCGGCGGCCACGGCCCGGGCACCGGCGGCGCCGAACTGCATCGGGAGCAGCTTCCGGGCCTGCGGGGAGACCCGCAGCCGGGCGGTCTGCCGGTGGAGGGCGGCGGTCAGCCGGCGGGCGGTCTCGGCCCAGTGGGCGGCCAGGTCGAAGCCGACGGGGCGCTCGAAGGCCTCCTCGGCGACCTCGACGGCGAGCAGCCGGGAGACCCGGTAGGTGCGGACGGCCTGCTCGGGGTCGCCGGCGGCCGCCGCACCGGCGACCAGGTACCAGATGCCGCCCTTGAGGACGAGGCCCAGCGGGTGCAGTTCCCGGTGCACCTCGCCGCGCCAGCGGCGGTAGTGGACGCGCAGCACCCGCTGCTCCCAGACCGCCCGCGCCACCGGGGCCAGATGGGTGACCGGGTCGGCGTCGCGGAACCATGCCGGGGCGTCGAGGTGGAAGCGGTCCTGGACGCGGCGGGTGCGGTCGGCGAGTTCGGCGGGCAGCGCCGCCTGGAGCTTGAGCTGGGCGGTGGTCAGCACCGCGCCGAGCCCGAGGTCGCGGGCCGGCCCCGGGGCGCCGGTGAGGAACAGCGCGTCGGCCTCGGCGTCGGTGAGGCCGGTGAGCCGGGTGCGGTAGCCGTCCATCAGCCGGTAGCCGCCCTCGGGGCCCCGGTCGGCGGTCACCGGCACCCCGGACGCGGCCAGCGCCTCGACGTCCCGGTAGACGGTGCGGACCGACACCTCCAGCTCGGCCGCGAGTTCCCCGGCGGTCATCCGGCCGCGGTTCTGGAGCAGGAGCAGCAGGGCGAGGAGCCGGTCGGCGCGCATGCCCCTCATTCTGGCGCCCGTACCTGACAGAAGGTGTCAGGTACGGGCGCCAGAGTGATCACCGGGCGCGCGGCACACCCGCCGCGCGCCGGCCCGGAGGCACCACCCTGAGGACGACCATGAACGCATCCACCACCGTCACCGGCGGCTTCGGCTACACCGACTGGACGGAGACCCCGATCGGACCGGCGGAGACCCTGCCCCGGCTGGCCCGGGCCTCCGTCGTCAACACCTTCACCGGCGGCATCGAGGCGGCCGCGACCGTCTGCGAGTACGTCCTCGTCTACGCCACCGCGAACACCGGCGGCTTCACCGGCCTGCAGCGGTTCACCGGCCGGCTGGACGGCCGCGCCGGGGGATTCGTCGTGGAGGAGCGCGGCACCTTCGAGGAGGACGGCACCGTCCGCTGCACCTTCGAGGTGGTCCCCGGCAGCGCCACCGGCGAGCTCACCGGCCTGCGCGGCACCGGCGGCTACCACTACCGCCCCGGCGAGTCGCCCGTCCCGTTCACCTTCGGCTACGAGCTCGGCTGAGCCGCCCCGGGGTTCGAGGGCGCACCCTAGGCGCGGCCGGTGAGCAGGGAGATCCGGACCTCCTCCGGGTAGCCGGCGGCGGTGGGCGGGGCGGGGAGGGCGGCGAGCAGCCGGGCGGCGAAGGCCGGCCGGTCGGCGTCGGAGGGGAGCTGCGGGGCGGGGATCGCGGAGTAGAGGGTGCCCAGGAGCCGGTCGGGGGTGAGGGCGTCCTCGTACGCGATCACCGTCTCCCGCACGTCCGTGAAGCCGGCCGCCGCCAGCTCGGCGGCGTAGCGCTCGCGTTCGGCCGCGCCGGTGCCGCAGGAGGCGGTGACCGGGCGGCCGAAGTGCTCCTCCAGCGCGCCGCGCAGGGCCTGCGACCAGTCGGTGTCCTGGGCCCAGACCGGTGTGCCGTTGGCGATCACGGCGACCCCGCCGCCCGCACGGGTGCGGGGGCGCAGGGCCCGGAAGAGCTCCTCGGAGCGCATCCAGTGCAGGGCGTTGCCGATCACGGTGACGCCGAGCGGGCGGTCGCCGGGCAGCAGGTCCGCGAGGGCGGGGACGTCCGCGTCGGTGCCGAGCAGCCACAGCGCGTTGCGCACGCCGGCCCGGTCGGCGGCGGCCCGGGCCCCGCGGAGCATGTCCGGTTCCGGGTCCAGACCGATGACGGTCCGGACCCGGGCGGCGAGCGGCAGGGCGAGCTGGCCGGTGCCGCAGCCGAGGTCGAGCGCGAGGTCGCCGATGCCGGGGTGGGCGTCCAGGCCGAAGGCGCGGACGAGGGTGTCGAAGACGGCCGGCGGACAGCCGCGGCGGTACTCGGCGTAGTAGGCGGCCACCTCACCGGAGAAGTCCGGGAGGGCGGGGGCGGTGGAGGAGGTCATGGCCGAGTACCTGCCCACCCGGGCCGGGCGCAGTCGGCTGATCGCTGTGGGCGGACGGCCCGGGTGGGCAGGGGCCGGCGTTCAGACCTCGACGGGCGGCTCGGACATGATCCGGCGCACCTCGACCGGCATGTCGAGGGGCCTGCCGCCCGGGCCGGGGGCGGCGGAGACCTCGGCCGCGATCGCGATCGCGCGCGGCTCGTCGGCGCAGTCCACGATCCACCAGCCGGCCAGCCACTCCTTGGTCTCCGCGAAGGGGCCGTCGCTGACCACCGGTACGCCGCCGCCGGCGCGCACGATCCGGGCGGTCTCCGGCCCGGCCAGGCCCTGGGCGTCGACGAGTTCGCCGGTGCCGTGGAGCTCGGCGTTGAGGTCCCGCATGTACTGGACGTGCACCCGGACGTCCTCGACCGGCCACTCCTCGACCTTCGGGATGTCGAGGTCCTTCGAGCTGAACTGCATCAGCAGCATGTACTTCATCGTTGCGCTCCTCGTTCGTCCTGGGCTTTCACGGAAGGGTCGGAGCCGGCCGCGCGATCTCGACATCCCCGGCGCCGTCCGCGGCAAGAACGTAGCGGCTGCGCCCGCGCGCCCCCGGGAGCGACGTCGTTGACCCGGCGCCGACCACGCGCCTAGGGTCGGGATCCGTGCAGCGATACGACTGGCTGAAGACGATTCAGCGGATGGATCCGGAGACGCAGTTCACCGAGATCTACCGGATCAGCAGCTGGTACGAGTTCCCCTGGGACTACATCCAGTCACTCGGCTTCGCGCTCTACCGCACCTACGCCGTGCCCGGCATCGGCCGGCTGCTCGCCCGCACCGGCGAGTTCACCGGTCGCACCCAGAAGCGGTACGACGACACCCTGCTGATCCTGGAGGCGGTGGTCGAGCACGGCTTCGACTCCTCCCGGGGGCGGGAGGCGATCCGCCGGATGAACCGGATGCACCGCCGGTACGACATCTCGAACGACGACTTCCGGTACGTGCTCGCGACGTTCGTGGTGACGCCCAAGCGGTGGATGGACGACTACGGCTGGCGCCGCCTCTCCCCGCACGAGATCCGGGCGGCGGTCAACTACTACCGCGAGCTGGGCCGGCACATGGGCCTGAGCGGCATCCCGGAGACCTACGAGGAGTTCGAGCGGCTGCTCGACGACTACGAGCGCGAGCACTTCGCCTTCGACCCGGCCGGCCGGGCGGTCTCCGACGCGACGCTCGGCCTGATGGCCTCCTGGTACCCGCTGCCGGTGCGGCCGGCGATGCGGCTCTCCTCGGTCTGCCTGCTAGACGACCCGCTGCGCGAGGCCTTCGGCTACCCCGCCCCGCCGGCCGCGGTGCGCGGCGCCGTGCGCGCGGGGATGCGGCTGCGCGGGCGTTTCGTGCGGCTGCTGCCGCCGCGCCGCAGGCCGCACCTCGGCCGGGACGGCCGGCAGGTGCGCAGCTACCCCGGCTATCCCCACGGCTACCGGATCAGCGACCTGGGGACGTTCGAGGGCGCGGGTTCCTCCTCCGGCGGCTGCCCGTTCCCGCACGCCCCGGCGTCCGTGGACGGGGGCCGGGCCGTGGACGGGGACGGCGGCTGAGGCGCGGCGGTCAGGCCGGCCAGCAGCCGCAGCCCCGCCTCGGAGGGCGAACCCGGCTCGGCCGTGTACACGGCCACCCGCTGCCCCTCGTCCTTCGGCAGCACCAGGTACTCGGTGGTCAGCTCCAGCCGGCCGACCAGCGGGTGCCGGTACACCCGGTGGTCGGTGCCGTTGCAGAGCACCGAGTGGGTGGCCCACAGCCGTGCGAACTCCTCGCTCGCCAGGCTCAGTTCACCGACCAGGGCGGCCAGCCCCGGCGCACCCGGGTAGCGGCCGGCGATCATCCGCAGATCGGCCACCGCGGTGCGGGCCTTGCTCGGCCAGTCCTCGAACAGTTCGCGCAGGTGCGGGTCGAGGAACAGCAGCCGGGCGAGGTTGGGCCGGTCGGCGGGGCGGTCCGGGGCGGCCGGGTCGAGGTGTCCGGCCAGCAGCGCGTGGGCGAGCGGGTTCCAGGCCAGGACGTCGAAGAACCGCCCGATCACCAGCACCGGGGCGCAGCCGAGCGAGTCGACCAGCACCCGCACCGACGGGCGCACCCGCTCGGGGCGCAGCGTGCAGTGCCGCGGCCGGGGCACCGGACGGGCCAGCGCGTAGAGGTGGGCGCGTTCGGTGGCGTCCAGGCGCAGCACCCGGGCGACCGCGTCCAGGACGGCGTCCGAGGCGTTCGGGCTCAGCCCCTGTTCGAGCCGCGTGTAGTACCCGGCGCTCACCCCGGCCAGCTGCGCCAGCTCCTCGCGGCGCAGCCCGGGGACGCGGCGCCGGCCACCGAACGTCGGCAGCCCGACGTCCTCCGGGCGCAGTCCGGCCCGCCGGGAGCGGAGGAAGGCGCCGAGTTCGCGGTGGGGCGCCGGGGCGTCCTGCGATGGGGTCATGACGCCCAGTCTCCCCCGGGCGCACGGGTGTTGCCTGCACCTGCGGGGTGTAGGCACAGCGGATGCCTGGCAGCCGGACGGCGTCCGGCGCAGGCTGCTCGTCATGACCACCGACGACACCCGCACCCTCGTCCTGCTCGCCCACCCCGATCTGGCGGCCTCCCGGGTCAACGCGGCACTGGCCCGGGCCGCCCGGAGCGTCCCGTCCGTCACCGTCCACGACCTGTACGCCGCCTATCCGCGCTCCCGGCGGGCGGACGCCCCGGCGACGCCGGTCGACGCCGGGTTCGAGCAGAAGCTGCTCGCCGCCCACGACCACGTGGTGTTCCAGTTCCCGCTGCAGTGGTACTCCTCGCCGCCGCTGCTGAAGGAGTGGCTGGACGAGGTGCTCACGGAGGGCTTCGCCTACGGCCCCGGCGGCGAGGCCCTGCGCGGCAGGTCGCTGCGGGTGGCCACCTCGACGGGCGGTCCCGCCGCCGCGTACCGCCCGGGCGGGAGGGCGCACCGGGCGCTGCCGGACCTGCTCCTCCCCTACGCCGCCACCGCCAACCTCGTCGGGATGGACTACCGGCCGCCGTTCGCCGTCCAGGACGCCCGCGCCCTGAGCGACCCCGAGCTCGCCGGCCACGCGGACCGCTACCGGGAGCTGCTGGCCGCCGGCTGACCCGCCGGGGCCGCCCGCAGTGCCCGCCGTCCCGGCCGCGCG